>DASSWD010000239.1:0-3297 GCA_035705335.1 Marinobacter sp.
GCGCAACGTCGAGCGGGTGACCGCGGCAGCCGAGGGCGCCCAGAAAGTGGCGGAATCCAAGGCTGCCGTCACCACGGCGCTGGACGCCAAACTGGCCGGGCGCAAAGTGCCCAAAGCGCTGCTGAGCCTGCTGGAAGGTGGCTGGCGCGATCTGCTGTCCCTGACCTGGATTCGCCAGGGGCCGGACAGCCAGCTCTGGCACGATTACCTGGCGGTGGTGGATTCCCTGCTGACCTTCGCCGACGATCCGGACAGCGCCGTCAATCTGCCCGAGCTGCTGCGCCTGATCCAGGACGGCCTGTCGTCCATTTCCAGCAACCACATGCCGTCATCCCAGATCCGCGATGAACTCAAGCACTTTTTGGTGCGCCGACCGGAGCAACCGCCGGAGATGGTGCAGATGCCCGCCGTCCGGACCGAGCAGGAACAGAAACAGGCCCTGGACGAGCGCGAGCAGCGCAGTCTGCAGCGCTGGATCAACCGGGCCCAGCAGCTGCGAACCGGTGACTGGTTGCGGGACCAGACCCGGCCGGAAGATACCCAGCACATTCGCCTGGTGTGGATCGCCCGGAGTTTCAGCCGGTTCGTGTTCGTGAACCACCAGGGCATGCGGGTGGTGGAGCTGGAGCTGGACACCCTGGCCCAGCAGATGCGTAAAGGCATCATCGTGCCCGACAGCCAGTATGACCGGCCGCTGGTGGATGAAAGCATTGACCGCATGGTGCGCAGCGTCTACGACCAGTTGTCATGGGCGTCAACCCACGATGACGTCACCCGCTTGCTGAACCGCCGGGAATTCGAGCGCATGGTGGAGCAGCAGTTGGTCCGGCGGGAAGACAAGCGCACCCTGTTGCATCTGGAGCTGCGCGGCTTCAAGTTATTGAACGACACCTCCGGCCAGGACGCTTCAGACGATACCCTGAAGCGCATGGCCGATCTGTTGCGCCGACAGGTGGACGACGGCATGCCGGTGGCCCGGATAGGTACCCAGGAATTCGCCATGCTGGTGCCGGCGGAACGGGGCAACCAGGTGGCCAAAGCGCTGGTGGATGCGGTCGTGGAGATGGACTTCAGCTACGAGGGCCGTCAGTACCAGTTGTCCGCCAACGTGGGGATTGTGCCGGAACTGCCGGCACTGGTGAGCGCCGAGCGCTGGCTCAGGGCGTCGGAAGACGCGCTTGCGGCAGCGCGTCGTCAGGGCCCGGGCAGGGTAGCGGAATACGCCCCCAGCGCCGGGGAGCAGTCCCGGGATGAGCAGATTGCCGAGCGGGTTGCCAGCCTGAGCGACCCCGATGAAGAGCGGATGCTGTTGCGCTGCCAGCGCATGATTCCGCTGCACCCGGGCACCCGGATGCCCGCGCAGTACGAGGTGCTGATCAGCATGTACGACGATGCCGGCCAGCTCATCACCGGGCGGGACTTTGTGCGCATGGCGGAGCGCTACGACCGCATGCAGGCGGTTGATCGCTGGGTGGTCGGGCACATGCTGGACTGGCTGAGGGACCGGGCGCCGGACGCCGGCAAGGTAGCCGGCGTGTGCATCAACCTGTCCGGGCATTCGCTGAACGATCAGTCGCTGCTGGAATTCATCTACGAGAAGCTGAGCGAGAAAGACGCGCCGATTGAACGGCTCTGGTTTGAGCTGACCGAGGCGTCCGCCATCCACGACGTCCAGAGTGTGGCGGACTTCATGCTGGAGATGAAAGAGCTCGGGTGCCGTTTCTGCCTGGGCAATTTTGGCAGCGGCCCGAGCTCATTCCAGTTCATGCGTTCCCTGCCGGTGGACCTGATCAAGATCGACAGCGTGTTTACCGGGCAGTTGGACACCAGCGAGACCGATCAGGCGATGGTGCGTTCCATGGTGGATATGGCGCACTACATGAAGCGTGAGGTGATTGCCTCACAGGTTGAATCCCGCGAGGTTCTGGATAAGCTGAGACAGCTGGGCGTCGACTACGCTCAGGGGTTTGTGGTTGAAAAGCCGCGCCTGCTCGACAGCCTGATCTGATTCGGAACCGATTTTCTATGTCCAGACGCCACCCTATCATTGCCGTGACCGGCTCCTCCGGTGCCGGGACCACCACTACCGGGCAGATCTTTGATCGGATGTTTGCCAGTGAAGGTTTGCGGGCAGCGATGGTCAGCGGCGACAGCTTTCACCGCTACACCCGGGAGCAGATGGCGCGGCTTGCGGCGAAAGGCCAGTTCGGCGCCCGCAACCACTTCGCGCTGGCAGCCAATCACATCGACCGTCTGGAAGCGCTGTTCTACGACTACAGCCACACCGGCAGTGGCCAGTACCGGGAATACGTCCACGATGAAGACCGGAAGCTGGTAGCCGCCGGCCATAAACCCGGCACCTTTACGCCCTGGGGCGCACTGCCGGGGGATTCCGACCTGCTGTTCTATGAGGGGCTGCACGGCGGCGTGGTCACTGAGCACTACAACATTGCCCAGTATGTCGACCTGCTGATTGGCGTGGTGCCTATCGTCAATCTGGAGTGGATCCAGAAAATCCACCGGGATACCAACAAACGGGGGTACAGCCAGGAGGCGGTGGTCCAGACCATCATCAACCGGATGGAAGACTACGTCCAGGACATCGTGCCCCAGTTCTCCCATACTCACCTCAACTTCCAGCGCATTCCGCTGGTGGACACCTCCAATCCGTTCATTACCCGGGATGTGCCCACGGAAGACGAGAGCATGGTGGTGATCCACTTCCGGGATGCCACCGACGTGGACTTCGCCTGGCTGTTGCAGGCGATTCCCCAAAGCAGCCTGTCCCGGCACGACACGCTGGTGATTCCGGGCACCAAGACGGGGCTGGCCATGGACCTGATCATCCGGCCCATGGTCCAGCGCCTGATGGCAGGCAAGCCGTTCGCCTGAAAGACCGTTGCGGTGCCGTCAGGCGGTCAGCCGGCCGTCGCGATAATCCTGCAGGGCCTGCTCAATCTCTTCCCGGGTGTTCATCACAAACGGACCGTACTGCACGATCGGCTCGCCGATGGGCCGACCGGCGATCAGCAACAGGCGTGCGCCGGCGTTGGCTGCTTTGAGCAGAATCTCGTCGCCGTCAGACAGCACGCTGGCCGCCGAGGACTGAAGCACCTGGTAGTCGTCGCCATGGATCAGGGACGCGCCACCTTCATACAGATAGAGCATGCCGCTCAGCCCCTCGGCCACAGGCAGCGAGACCTGTGCGCCGGGCTCCAGATGAATGTCAGCATACAGCGGTTCAGTGCTGCCGCCGGTCACCGCACCGGCCACATGAACGCCACTGACCGACAGCTC
>DASSWD010000240.1:0-10138 GCA_035705335.1 Marinobacter sp.
GGACGCCCGGCTGATCACCCCCCAGTTCAAGGACTGGAAGAACGGCCAGTACAAGATGATCAGCTTCTATGCCAAGAAAGCCCGGGGCCTGATGTGCCGGTTCGCCATTGAGAACCGCATCACCCAGGCCAGTGACCTGAAAGGCTTCAACCTCGAAGGCTACGCCTTCAGCGAAAAACAGTCGGACGACAACAACTGGGTATTTCTGAGGGATGAGCAATAACCATGAGTGAAGCGGTATTTTCACAGATAGCCCTGCTGGTCTTCCTGACCGTACTGATCGGCTGGATGGGCTTCATCGTTTGGGATCTGGCCAAGAAATCCAAGGCCGGAAAGTTCGGTACCATTGCCCTGTTCACGGTATTGGGTGCCGGTGTCGTCGGTTTTCTGATCAAGACCGTGCTGGTCGAGGTCATGCAGATCTGACCTGTCCCGGCCGCCGTCACTTTACGGCCACCGCCCGGTGGCCGTATCATCCCCCTCCCCTTAGCAGACATCGACGTACACCCGGCCCCGACAGCAAGGATTTCGCCCCATGTGGTTTCGCAATGCCCGTGTTTTCCGTTTTACCAAACCTTTTGACATCACCGCCGAGACGCTGGAAGAAAAGCTGCAGGCAGACGCTTTCAAACCCTGCGGGCCTCAGGAAACCGCGCGCCAGGGCTGGGTAGCACCGCTGGGCAAACACGGTGAGCAACTGGTGCACAGTGCCAATGGCTACTTTCTGATTGCCCTGCGCAAAGAAGAGAAAATCCTCCCGGGGCCGGTGATCAAGGAAGCGGTGGAGGAACGGGCGGAAGTCATTGAGCTGGAGCAGAGCCGCAAAGTCCGCCGCAAGGAAAAAGACGAGATCAAGGAACAGGTGATGCTGGAGATGCTGCCCCAGGCCTTCTCCCGCAACCGCCGCTGCTACGCCTACCTGGCACCCCAGGACGGAGTGTTGGTGGTGGACGCCGGCTCCGCCAAGCAGGCTGAAGACCTGGCCTCCACGTTGCGCAAGAGTCTGGGTTCGCTGCCCGTTCGGCCGCCAGTCGTGGAACAGGCACCAGCGTTTACCTTTACCGGCTGGCTGAACGACACCGTGGAGCATCCTGCCAATCTGGTTCTGGGCAATGAGTGTGAGCTCAAAGACCCGTCCGAAGACGGCGGCGTGGTGCGCTGCAAGGGCCTGGACCTGAAGGCCGACGAAATCCGTAACCATCTGGAAGCAGGCATGCAGGTCACCAAGCTGGCCCTGACCTGGGATGACAGCGTATCGTTCGTACTGGACGAGGAACTGGGGATTCGCCGCCTGAAGTTCGGTGAAACCCTGCAGGAGCAGCTGGACAACGTCGATGCCGACGACGCCGCCGCCCGCTTTGATGCGGCGTTCACACTGATGACCCTGGAACTGTCCCGCCTGATTCCCGGGCTGCTGGACGCCCTGGGTGGCGAGGACCGGTCCGCCATCGTGGACGAATAACCCGCCACACCCCCCGAAGGCTCCGGGCAGTCACCGCTTACAGGTGACTGCCTTTGCCCAGACGCTCCCGCTGCCAGTCTTTCTTCGGCTCGTTCAGGATCAGCCGAAGGTCCATGACCTCTTCCATCGGGTTGTACTTGACCTCAAAGCCTAGCTGTTCCGCCAGTTTCAGCATCGGTCGGTTGTCTGGTAGCACGTTGCCAATCATTTCCATGGTGCCCCGGGCCCGGCAGTAATCGATCATCTTCTGCATCAGCGTGACACCCAGGCCTTCGCCCTTCATCCGGTCATCCACCATGACCGCAAACTCACAGCGCAGGTTGTCGGCGTCGGTCCAGGTGCGCACCGTGCCCAGGGTTTCTTCCCCTTCGCCGTCTTCCCGGGGTGCGTTGGCGATGAACACCATTTCCCGGTCGTAATCGATCTGCACCATCTGGGCAACGTCTTCCCGGGAGAAATGCTTGCGATACTGGAAAAACCGGTAACGGATGGATTCCGGCGACTGGTGCTCGTGGAACATGCGGTGGGCCGGCTCGTCTTCCGCCAGCACCGGGCGAATGATGACCCGCCGGCCGGAGCGCGGCAGCACTATCCATTCCTCCAGCTCCCGCGGATAGGGCTGAATGATCGGTTTGCCCGGTTTCTCCGCCAGATCAATGGCAATGTTGACCGCCACCGCGCCCTGTTCATTGAACAGCAGGGGCGAAATTTCCAGACCCCGGATTTCCGGAATGTCGATGACAATCTGGGACAGGGTCACCAGGGTTTCCGCCACCGCGCGGATGTCCTCTTCCGGCTTCAGGCTGTGTTCTTTCAGCAGTTTGTACATGTAGGTACGCCGCAACAGTTCCCGGGCCAGCACCATGTTCAGCGGCGGCAGGGCAATCTTGCGGTCGGTCATGATATTGATCTGGGCGCCGGCCGCACCGCACACCACCAGCGGGCCGAACAGGTCGTCCCGGGTAATGCCCACGCTGAACTCAATGCCGCCTACATGCTGATAGGAGCGTTGCACGGCAAACCCGAGGAAGCCGCTGTCCGGGAAGTGCTCCCGGTACTCCGCCATCAGGAAGCGGCAGGTGTCGATGATCACCTGCTCACTGCTGAGCTTTTGAACGGTGCCTTTGTACCGCCGCTGGGTCGGGCTCAGGTTCAGGAACGGGTAGCAGGCCTGTTCATGAATCACCGTCACGTCGATGGGCCGGCGCTCCACCGCAAACAGCTCCAGCACTTCCTCTACATCATCGCAGTAGGCGGTTTCGATGCTGTTGATGCCGTAATCCCGGATAACCTGCCGGGCCTCCCGGTTCGACAGATGCCCCCGGCCATCCCTGAGCGCCTGGGCCACCAGCTTGCGGGTGTTGACCCTATCGGCGAAATGGTCGGTGAACGATTCCGGCGTTTCCGTCAGCAGGCGCTGCACCCGCTGGTGGCGAACGTGCTGCATGAACGCCATCACCGCCTTTTCCGGATTGAAGAAGGACGGCAGTCCGGCGCGGTAAAATTCTTCCCGGGCGTCCATCACGGTGCTCTGGCCCAGCCAGCAGGTAAAGACGTTCAGCCGGGTGCCCTTTGAGGCCTGCACCACGGCGTCTGCAATGCGCAGGCTGTCTTCGGTCAGGGTCGGGGCGTACATCACCAGCACGTTGGCGACATTCGGATCTTTGGCCAGGATTTTGATCGCTTTGCCATAGAGATCCGGCGAGGCGTCGTAGTTCAGGTCAATAGGATTGCGGCGGGTCCAGTAGGGCGGCAGCCATTGCGCCAGTTCATCGATGGTGTCTTTGGACAGTTCCGCCAGCTCCCCGCCCAGGTCCGCCAGGCGGTCCACGGCCAGAACACCCGGGCCAACGCCGTTGGCCATGATGGCGAGGGATTCCTGGCGCAGGGAGCGCATGCGGGTGAGGGTTTCCAGGGCATCGAACATCTGGCCGAGACCATCGACCCGCAGTACACCGGCGCGTTGCAGCATGGCATCGTAGATCGGGTCGCTGCGACTCAGACCAGCCGGCAACGCGTGCGGGAACCACTCGGATTCCGGCACCCGGCCGGATTTCACAGCGATCACCGGTTTGGTTCGGGACGCCACCCGCACGGCCGATATGAAGCGCCGGGGGTTGGGAATATTCTCGATGTGCAGCAGGATAGCCCGGGTCTGGGTGTCCTGGGCCAGGTAATCAATCAGGTCGTCGTGGTCGATGTCCATGCCATCGCCCAGGGTCAGGAAGTAGGAAAAGCCCACTCCCCGGGCAAACGCCCAGTCGATCACCGAACTGGCAATCGTGCCGGATTGCCCGACAAACGCCACCCGGCCAGGGATCGCGCCCATGTGGGCATAGGTGGCGTTGAGCTGCCGCGCCGGCACCATCAGGCCGATGGTGTTAGGCCCAAGAACGCGGATACCGGTTTCCCGGGCGGCGTCGCGCACCGAGTACATCAGCGGCTGGCCGGTTTTGCTGTGGGTACGGGACATACCGCCGGTCATCACAATGGCAGTGCGCACCCCGGATTCCCCCAGTTTGCGGATCATCTTGGGCACTGTATTCGGCGGCGTGCAGATAATGGCCAGATCGGGAGTGAACTCCAGCTTGGCAACTTTGGGCACACAAGGCACGCCGTGCACGTTGTCGTATTCGTGCTGGTTGATCACCACCAGCCGGCCCGGGAAACCGCCACCCAGCAGGTTGCGCAGCACCATACCACCCAGGTTGTCCGCCCGCTCTGAGGCGCCGATCACCACAATGGATTCGGGGTTGAACAGGCTTTCCAGATAGCGGGTACTCAAGGCGGTTCTCCCAACGACTAAATCAGGTTTTCCCTATCTTAGATGGCGCAGGCCTGATGTACATCCACTATCGCCCTCATTAGACAAAAGGCATACGACAGGCTTCGGTTATCCCTGATAACATGGCCAAATAACAAGCAGGAACAAGGCCCGGCACACCGCGTATGACCACCGCATTCTTTTCCCATGACGACTGCCTGAAACACAACATGGGGCCGGACCACCCGGAAAGCCCTCAGCGGATCACGGCGATATTGTCGTACCTGGCTGATACACGCCTGGAGCAGGAGCTGGATTGGGTACGCCCGGAAGAGGTCACCCGGGACCAGTTGCTGACCGTCCACCCCGAGGCCTATCTGCGCCAGCTGGACCTGATGCAGCCCACCCGGGGCCGGGTATTCACCGACCCGGATACCGCGATGATGCCCGATACCCTTCGCGCCGCCCGGCTGGCTGCCGGTGGCAACGTGCAGGCAGTGGATATGGTAATGAGCAGTCAGGTCACCAATGCCTTCGTCTGCGCGCGGCCGCCCGGGCACCATGCCGAGCGGGCCAAATCCATGGGCTTCTGCTTCTACAACAACATCGCCCTGGCGGCCATGCGCGCGCTGACCTTCCACCACCTGCAACGGGTGGCGATCGTGGATTTTGACGTACACCAGGGCAACGGCACGGTGGACATTGTCGGCGGTGACGAGCGCATTCTGATGTGCTCCAGCTTCCAGCACCCGTTCTACCCGCATTCCCACGTGCACCGGCAGGCGGAGAACATCGTCAACGCGCCGATACCGGCGGATTGCCCGGCGGTGGAGTATCGCAGGATTGTGGAACAAGCCTGGCTGAAACAACTACAGGATTTTCGGCCGCAGCTGGTGCTGATTTCCGCCGGCTTCGACGGCCACCGACTGGACCCGATGGCGGAACTGAATCTGGAAGTGGACGACTACCGGTGGCTGACCGAGATGCTGGTCAGTGTGGCCCATGACCACGCCAACGATCGCATCATTTCAACCCTGGAAGGCGGGTATCACCTGAGCGCGCTGGCCGAAAGCGTGGCAGCCCACGTGGACATTCTCAACAGCGTTTATTGACCCAGTCCCCCGAGGCTGGACTAGCCCTCGTCGTAGAAATCGCCGGACTGGCCATTGGCCTGCTGGAATTCCGGGCGCTCGCCCTGCCGTTGCAGCCGGATGGTGGTGCGCCGGTTGTCGGCATGCCGGCGTGACACCGGGTACTGGTCGCCGTGGGCGCGTACGATCAGAAGCTCGTCGGAAATCCCCTGCTCGCGCAGGTAATCCGCCACCACATTGGCCCGCTCTTCCGACAACGCGCGGTTTTCAATGCGGCTGCCCACGCTGTCGGAATGGCCATCGACAAAAATCCGTTCCACCGTGGAATCGGCCATCACGTACGTCACAATGTTGTCCAGCAAACGTCGATCAGCGTCCGACAGACTGGTGCTGCCGCTGCCAAACGGCACGCGTGACCGGCGGATCTGGTCATAATTCACCGGCAGAAGGCCGGCGACGCACTGGCGATAACTCTCATAGGGGCCGGCAAAATTGATGTTGGACACCCGCACCCGAACCGGCTGATCTTCATACCAGGCCATTCGCGTTACGGTTGGCTGCATGCCCCGCAGCAATCCCTGGGCAACCTGGGTGGCCCGGCGATGATCCAGAACCACCGGGCGCTGGTCGTTCGCGACCGCCACGGCACCCAGCGGCTGGGGCGCCACACCGGGTCTCCAGGGCGGCGCTTCCACCACCAACTGGCCCTGCCCGGGGCGCATCAGCCGGGATGGCGACTCCAGGAAGAACGTCAGGTCTTCACCCGCGCGATGGCGAAACACGGCCCGGCCATAACCCGGCACATCGTGCATCAGCGCACACTCGAACACCGACTCGCTGACGTACCACTGGCTGTTTTCAATACCCGCGCCGAAGCTCAAGGCGGCCAGCGGATTGCCGCCAACGGCCAGCAGACCGCCCAACAGGCCCGCAAGACCGCGATGTAACTGCCGACGATAGGAAATGGCCATGGCCGCCCGCCCCAGGATTCTGTTGCACATTCTGAACCGGTTATCGGCCCACGCCTGCCAAACTTGAGGCCAGGCGAGTAAAACAATTCCGCCGGGGCTTCTGATATAATCGGCGCTCTTTTGGCGGCGCACCCCAAGGACAGACCGACATGACAGACCGGCTTACCATCACCCGACCCGACGACTGGCACCTTCACGTTCGCGACGGCGACGTGCTCCGGGACGTGGTTCCCGCCACAGCTGCCTGTTTCGGCCGGGCGATCATCATGCCTAATCTGGTGCCACCTGTGACCAACGCCGCCATGGCCACCGCCTACAAAGAGCGCATTGTCGCCGCTGCCGGTGAGCACAGCGGTTTCGAGCCGCTGATTACCCTTTACCTGACCGAATCCATGACTCCGGACACCATCCGGGAGGCGAAAGCCGCGGGCGTGATCGCCGCCAAGCTTTACCCGGCCGGCGCGACCACGAACTCAGCCTCGGGCGTGACGGACATCCGGCGGATCTACCCGGTGCTGGAAGCCATGGCCGAGTGCGGCATGCTGCTACTGGTGCACGGCGAAGTGACCGATGCCGAGATTGATATCTTTGACCGGGAAAAAGTGTTCCTGGACCGGGTTCTCGAACCCACCCTGGCAGCCATTAAAGGGCTTCGCGTCGTACTGGAGCACATCACCACCGCCGATTCGGCCGAATTCGTACGCAGCCACTCTGGCAACAATCTGGCTGCCACGATCACCCCCCAGCACCTGATGTATAACCGAAATCATATGCTCGTGGGTGGTATTCGCCCCCATCTGTATTGCCTGCCCATCCTGAAACGCAACCGACACCAGCAGGCGCTTCGGGATGCCGTCGTCAGTGGTGATACCCGTTTCTTCCTGGGCACCGACTCCGCGCCCCACGCCAAGGATAAAAAAGAGGCGGCCTGCGGCTGCGCCGGGTGCTATTCAGCCTACGGCGCGATTGGCCTGTACGCTGACGTGTTCGAAGAGCTGGGCATTCTGGACAAACTGGAAGCCTTTGCCAGCTTCAACGGCGCCGACTTCTACAGACTGCCCCGGAATCACGACACCATTACCCTGGTGCGGCAACCCTGGACCATGCCGGAATCCCTGCCCCTGGCCGGCGGCAGCATCGTGCCCCTGAAAGCCGGCGAAACCGTTCACTGGCGCATGGCGTAATACCAACCGTTAGACGTATTTTCCCCCAACCAGCGAACATCGGAGTTCGAGTGTCAGACGAGACCAAACCGCCGCACCCTATGTCCCAGCGCTTCCGTGGATTTCTGCCCGTGGTGGTAGATGTGGAAACCGCCGGATTCAACCCCGAGCGCGATGCGCTGCTGGAAATTGCAGCAGTGTTGCTGACCATGGACGACGACGGCTGGATTCGTCGGGGCGAAACGGTGTTACAGCAGATAGACCCGTTTGAAGGCGCGAACCTGGAACAGTCGGCGCTGGATTTCACCGGCATCGACCCCTGGAATCCGGAACGCGAATCCGTACCAGAGCGCGAAGGCCTGAGTGAGATCTTCTCCCCCATTCGCAAGGCCGTGAAGGCCCACGACTGCAAACGGGCCGTGCTGGTGGGTCACAATGCCACCTTTGATCACAACTTCGTGTTCGCCGCAGCCCTACGGGCGGACATCAAGCGCAACCCGTTTCACCCGTTCTCCACCTTTGATACCGCTACCCTGGCCGGCCTGGCCTACGGTCACACCGTGCTGGCCACCGCCTGCAAACTGGCGGGCATTCCGTTCAGCAACAAAGAAGCACATTCCGCGGCCTATGACGCCGAGAAAACCGCCGACCTGTTCTGCGGCATCGTCAACCGCTGGAAAGAACTCGGCGGGTTTCCGCCGCCACTGATCGAACCCCTGGCCGCTGACGACGAGCCCGACAGCCAGTAACCGACCCCAAAAAAACCCGCCGAGGCGGGTTTTTTCTCGGGCGCTTGCCGGGTTTACCAGTAAATGCCCCGCATGATGGCGGCGAAGGCCACCTGCTCGGTAGACACTTTTGGCTTTTCCCCCGACTTGCTGCCGGCGGCTGCCGGTGAATCCGGGAACATCCGGTAACCAGTGTTCATTACGATCTCCGCCATCTTCGGCGCCAGGGCGTGCAACACCTGGGCAAAGGTACCCAGGCGGGTGGCGATACGCTTGGGGCGGTACACGATGGCATCGGCCACCATCTGTGCAGCTTCTTCCGGGGTCAGCGTGGGTACCGAGTCATAGATCTTGGTGGGCGCAATCATCGGCGTTTTCACCAACGGCATGTTGATGGTGGTGAACGTGACGTTGCGGTCCGACCATTCAGCCGCCGCACATCGGCTGAATGCGTCCAGCGCTGACTTGGACGCCACATAGGCGGAGAACCGCGGCGCGTTGGTCAGCACACCAATGGAGGAAATGTTGATCACGTGGCCCCGGCGGCGCTCCAGCATGGCCGGGGCAAAGCCCATGATCAGGCGCACCGAACCGAAATAATTCAGTTGCATGGTGCGCTCGAAATCGTGGAAACGGTCAAACGACAGCGCCAGTGACCGGCGAATGGAGCGGCCGGCGTTATTCACCAGCACGTCCACGTGGCCGTGGTTGTCCAGCACGGTTTTCACGAAGCGGTCGCAGTCTTCCATGTCCGAGAAGTCGCACTGGTAGGCATGCACGTTGCCGCCACGGGCTTCAAGGTCGGCCGCCACTTCATCCAGGGTTTCCCGGGTGCGGGCGCCGATCACCAGAATGGCACCGGCTTCAGCCAGCTTCTGAGCCGTCGCCAGGCCGATACCGGAGGTGGCACCGGTCACCACGCACACCTTACCTTCCACTGTGCCTTTGAGGGTGCGGTCCTTGAACAGGTCAGGGTCCAGATTGCGCTCCCAGTAATCCCAGATCACCGGCGCGTAGTCCGGCAGGCGCGGCACTTCAATGCCGGTACCTTTCAGGGCACGCTCGGTTTCCCGGCAATCAAAGCGGGTCGGATAATTGATGAACGACATCACTGAGGGCGGAATACCCATATCGTCGAGAATGGCGCCGGTGATGCGCTTGACCGGCGGCAGGTTCTTGATGCTGTGGCGGATGAACGGCGGAATAAACCCGAACATGCGGGAGTCAATGCGCATGCCCATGCGCGGCGCATGGCCCGCTTCGCTGAAGATGTTGAGGATTTCGCCCACTTTGTAGGGATCGGAATCCACCAGGTGGAAGCAATTGCCGTCCTCACCGTCCAGGTGGGCGATGTGATCCAGGGCATTGACCACAAAATCCACCGGCACAATGTTCAGGCGGCCACCCTCGATGCCAATGGTTGGCACCCACTGGGGGATGGCGTGGCGGATTTTCTGGATCATCTTGAAGAAATAGTAAGGGCCGTCCACCTTGTCCATCTCACCGGATTGGGAATGGCCAATGACCATACCCGGGCGGTAGATGCGGAAGGGGACCTTGCACTCTTCGCGCACCACTTTTTCGGATTCGTGCTTGGTGCGCAGGTACGGGTGGTCCAGCTTTTCCGCTTCCTCAAACATGTCCTCGCGGAACATGCCCTTGAACAGGCCCGCTGCAGCAATGGAAGACACGTGGTGGAAGTGTTTGGCGCCCATAGCCTCGGCAGCCTGAACGGCCGCGCGGGTACCTTCAATGTTGGTGGCCGCCTGGGCGTTTTCGTCAGCGCCCATGTCATAAACGGCGGCCAGATGGAAGAAGTGATCAATCTTCCCGTTCAGGGATTTCAGGGTTTTGGCATCAATGCCAAGATTCTTGCTGGTCAGGTCGCCGATGACTGCTTTGACCTGCTTTTCGTCGGCGCCCCACCGCTCACGCAGTTTGGCCAGTTTGTCCTGTGAC
>DASSWD010000241.1:0-2589 GCA_035705335.1 Marinobacter sp.
GCCAGTGACAGATCCCGGTCAAACCAGGGGTTCAGCAACACACCACCGTAGACCTCGACACCCAACTGGAAAAAGCCTTTGCGGCGCAGCTCCGGGTTAGGCTTGACCTTCAGGCAGGGGCTGTCAGTGTGCGCACCCACCATGCGGATCCCAGACGCCAGCGCGCCCTCGCGACCGGTGCGGAACGCCACAATGGACGAGCCATTGCGAACCACGTAATAGCCGGTAGCGGGTGCCAGGGCCCACTCATCCCGCTCATCCAGCGCCTGAAAGCCAGCCGCCTCGAGCCGCGAGGCCATGGAGGCCACCGCATGCCAGGGCGTGGGTGAGGCATTCAGAAAGTCGATAAGGTCTTTATTGAATTCAGTGTGTTCCATGAGTTTCCTGATTGCATGATAATGGCCAGCACAGTATCGCACGAAGCCAACGCCGCTCCTACCGGGCGGCGGTTTGTCCGTATCTTACCCCTGTCATACCGGAGCCTGATGTGCCGAATCCCCATTTCCTGGACATCGAATACTGCCAGACTGAGGACACCCTCTTTCCCACCGCCATGGCCTGGTCGCTGGCAGACGGCCAGATGAAAACCGTGGTCATCGCCCCCGAGGACGCCTGGCTGCCGGAGGACGGCGATCTGGGCGACGTGGATCTGAACTATCTGGAAGAGCAAGGCGTGCCGGTGCTGGAGATTGCCAGGGAGTTGCATCAAGACCTGCCCGACCAGACCGTTTACGTGGATGGCATGGACCCGGATGAAGTCCTGATTGATCTGCTGTTCAGTGCGGTGGATCAGGAGGCCCCGTTCGAAGTCGCCCCCATTACCGAGCTGATCGCCCATGCCGACGCCGGCGACCTGGAAGACCGCCGGCGCCAGTTGCTGTTTGATGAAGGCCTGGAACCCCAGTTGCCGGAAAACGGCGTTTACGCCTTACTTTTGCTGGCGCGGGAAGAGGGTCTGGTCGAACCGGACTGACGCGACGTTTTTGGGGACTCAGGAGATGGGGAACTGTGACCTGAGTCTGCGTAACACATCGTTACAAAAGGCAGAATCTGGCGTCAGAACCGACACTGACAGGACGCCAGACAATAATGAACACGGTCGCCTTCCGCCTGCTCTCTTGCAGCCTTACCGCCAGCCTTGCGCTGTTGATCACCCCCGCTCTCACCCACGCTGAGGAAACACCCCGCTCAGATAAGCATTACGTGGCTGTTCTGGGCACGGCACTGGAGCATCGATCCATTGGCGTCACCAACGATCGCGCCTGGGGCCAGGTGGGTACTTTGGTGATCGGCGGTCACCTGACGGACCTTATCCACGCGGAAGTGCGCCTGGGCGCCGGCATCAGCGATGCGGAGGTGCCGCGGGGGGATCTTTCGCTGGCAGTGGACTATTACGCCAGCTGGTACATGGGTTTGAAGTACGCTATTACGGACTACGCCAATCTTTATGGTCAGGCGGGGTTTACCCATGTGAGCGGTGAGGCGTCGCTGGCGAACCCGGATGCCACGGAGAACCGGCAGTTCCGGAGTCTGGAAGGCGACTACCCGGACAGCAGCTTCAGTATCAGTTGGTTGGCGGGGCTGGATTTTGAGGTGGTGGACGACTTGTTTCTGGTGTTCGAAGGGGGACGGTTGTTTGAGGACACGGAGACTGGGGCTAATACGTTTCAGTTTTCTTCCGGTATTCGCTACGAGTTTTGAGGGTCTATTCTCTTTGCTTGTTCTGACTTTGGAGTTCGCCAGAAATGGGGGTAGGCTCTCCTGGAACCGCTACGAGCACCCCTCCGGGGTCCGGCCAGCAATCACAGATTGCTGTCGTTCGGCTGCGCATGAAGCTTCGCTTCATAAACGCTTGCCTCACCCATGTGCGCTTCGTTCCGGCCATCCATGGCCTCCAAGATTCCAGGGAGCGGTACCCGCCATTCCCGGCCCAAGCTGAGTTCAAGCACCAGGCCACCGTAAAGATAAACTCAGATCAGGCCTGATGCCGGATGTGCCAACAACGGTGAATTCTGGCATTCCTTTGGAAGTCTTTATCCAGCGTCGAAGCGGTCACCTCCTCCACCTCGAATTCCTCCAACAGCGCCTCATCCAGTTTGAACTTCCGGAAATTGTTGGAAAAGATCAGCAACCCATCAGACGACAACCGCTCCATCGCCTGCTGAATCAACGTGCCGTGATCCCGCTGGACATCCAGAACACCCTTCATCCGCGCCGAGTTTGAGAACGTCGGCGGGTCCATGAAAATCAGGTCGAAGGTCTGCTTTGCCGTCTTCCGGTCTGCCAACCAGGCCAGGCAGTCCGCCTGCTCCACCACATGCTTGCTGGGGTCGGCACCATTCAATGCCAGATTATCCTGAGCCCATTGCACGTAGGTTTTGGACATATCCAGGCTCAGTGAGCGGCTAGCGCCGCCCACCGCTGCGTGGACCGTCGCCGCCCCGGTGTAGCAGAACAGGTTCAGGAAACGCTTGCCCTTCGCATGTTGTTGAATCCAGTGGCGCACCGGGCGGTGGTCGAGGAACAGGCCGGTGTCGAGGTAATCCCGCAGGTTCACTTTCAGCACACAGCCGTGTTCGTGCACATTGA
>DASSWD010000242.1:0-11850 GCA_035705335.1 Marinobacter sp.
GATGATGATTTTTTTCTGGCCTTCGCGTTCCACCAGAATCAGGGCAGAGATATGCAGGGTTTTACCCTGGTGTTTGAACTCCTCGATCTCCACCGCGACCGAGTACGGCAACTCCGCGCCTAACTGGCGGGTGATTTTCTCACGCACCATTTCGGCGGCCATAAAGCGCTCGCTGCGGTCGGTGATCTGGTCGTCCGGATAGAAATGCACGCTCTCCGGCAGGTAGCGGGACACGGATTCTTCCAGAGGCTCCAGATTGGTTTCCTTGAGTGCGGACAGCGGAATGATCTCAGCAAACTCCCGTTTGCTGGCCAGCATCTCGAGGTGCGGGAGCAACTGGTCCCGGCGCTCGATCTTGTCCACTTTGTTGACCGCCAGAATCACCGGGCATTTCACGCGCTCCAGTTTCTCAAGCACGAGTTGGTCGGCGCGGGTCCAGGCCATCTGATCAACCACAAACACCACCACATCCACATCGATCAACGCCGATGCCGCTGCCTTGTTCATGTAGCGGTTGAGGGCACGGGGCTCATCTTCGTGCATGCCCGGCGTGTCCACATAGATGGCCTGCACCGGCCCGACGGTCTTGATGCCCAGCACCTGGTGCCGGGTGGTCTGGGGCTTGCGGGAGGTGATACTCAGTTTCTGGCCCAAAATGTGGTTGAGCAACGTCGACTTGCCCACGTTCGGGCGCCCGACAATGGCCACGAAGCCACAGCGGCTGTCCGGGTTATCCGGACGGGTAATATCGTTCATCAAGGAGTCTCCACGCCCAGATCTTTGAGCGCATTACGGGCAGCCTGCTGCTCCGCCACCCGGCGGCTGCTGCCGGTACCGGTGGTTTTCCGATCCAGTGATGGCAGGGCGCAGGATACATGAAAGGTCTGGTTATGGGCTTCACCGTCCACCGAGATGACCTCGTAACGCGGTAACGGGAACTGCCGGGACTGAAGGTATTCCTGCAACCGGGTTTTCGGATCTTTCTGGGTGTCCTGGATATCCAGATTGGCGAGCCGCTGCTTGAACCAGCGCAGCACCTGCTCGCGGCAGGTATCAAAATCACTGTCCAGGTAGATGGCGCCGATGATCGACTCCACGCCATCGGCCAGGATGGATTCCCGGCGGTAGCCGCCGCTTTTGAGTTCTCCGGAGCCCAGGCGCAGATACCGGCCAAGCTCAAATTCCCGGCCAATCTCCGCCAGGGTCACGCCTTTTACCATGCGCGCCCGCAGACGACTGAGCTGGCCTTCACGGGCTTTTTCAAAATGGTGGTACAGGTACTCGGCGATCACCATGTTCACGATGGAGTCGCCCAGAAACTCCAGGCGCTCGTTGTTCTGGTTGCCGAAGCTCCGGTGGGTCAGGGCCAGCAAAAGCTGATCCGGTTGTTTGAACTGGTAGCCGATACGGCGTTGTAGCTGGTCAAGATCCGGTTGTGAACTCACTGTCCCTGAAACTCATACTCGTGTTTGAAGTGAACGATGGTGTCCACGTTGCCGAAAATGTTGTTGCGAACCTCGTAGTCCACCTTGATCACCACCAGCTCGCCGTTCTTCTCAACCGAGATCTGCTTGGCGTCGAAACCGCGCACGTTGTTCACACTCAGCCGCTTGTTGATCAGTGTTCGCACCTGAGCCGGGCCCATCTGCGACAGGCCCTCGGTGCCGTTAAGGCTCTCCAGGGCTTCCTGGATGGTGAAATCGTCCAGATAGGCCGGACCCACCTTCAACAACAACGTCAGTAGGGCACCAAAAAACAGCACCATCACCATGGTGGTCAGGGCACCGCCGTGCTGTTGCTTGAGACTCACAGGGTTATTCTTCTTCATGGTGTACCACTCTCCCGGCCTGGCCGAATTAATCAATGCCGCCCACACGTTCAAAAGATGGCAGACTCGTCATGGATGTCCAGTGCATCCAGATCGCAAAGGCCTTGCCCACCACCATTTCATCCGGCACGGTACCCCAGAATCGACTGTCATTGCTGTTGTCGCGGTTATCACCCATCACGAAATAATGGTCGTCCGGCACCACCCACTCGCCTTCTCCGGGACCAGACATCCGGCCCATGGTCAGGTAAATGTCATGCTCCACCGGCCCGAGTTGCTCCCTCCAGCGCTCCAGGGGTGGCAGGCGCGCCACGAACTCCCGCGGTACCAACTTATCATTGATAAACAGCTGCTTGTTGTCATACCGGATGTGGTCACCTGGCAAGCCGATCACCCGCTTGATATAGTTGGTCGACCCGTCTTTCGGAAACCGGAACACCATCACGTCTCCCCGCTCAGGTTCACCGATTTCCACAATTTTCGTGCCCAGGACAGGAAGACGGAGTCCGTAGGCGTACTTGTTGACAAGGATGTAATCGCCGACCTCCAGCGTCGGCAACATGGACCCGGAAGGTATCTGAAACGGTTCCACCACAAACGACCGGAATAACAGCACGACCGCCAGGACGGGAAAGAAAGAACGGCTGAGGTCAACCAGCCATGGCTCGCTGGTCGCTTCCCGGCTTCCTGTCGCAACCTGCGCTGACTCACTCTCTGCGGCATGCGCCGCGGAGTCGCCGGCCGCTGCCAGGCGCCGCTTACGGAAAATCAATATATCAGCTAACCAGATCAAACCGGTAGCAAACGTCAGTACAACTAGAACCAACGGAAAATTAATATCCATCCGGGGGGTGCCTTTATTTGTCGACTTTCAATACAGCAAGAAACGCTTCCTGAGGCACTTCGACATTGCCCAGTTGCTTCATGCGCTTTTTCCCTTCCTTCTGCTTCTGGAGCAGTTTCTTCTTGCGGCTGACGTCACCACCGTAACACTTGGCCGTGACGTTCTTGCGCAGCGCCTTGACGGTCACCCGCGACACCACCTGATTGCCGATCGCCGCCTGGATGGCAATATCAAACATTTGCCGGGGGATCAGCTCTTTCATCTTCTCGATCAGTTGCCGACCCTTGCGGTGAGCCTGCTCCTTGTGAACGATCAGGGCCAGGGCGTCCACCCGCTCGCCGTTAATCAGCACATCCAGCCGCACCAGGCTGGCGGTCTGAAAACGCACGAAGTGATAGTCCAGTGACGCAAAGCCCCGGCTGGCGGATTTGACGCGGTCAAAGAAATCCATCACCACTTCGGCCATGGGCAGTTCATAGGTCACCTGCACCTGCGTGGACATGAAGTGCATGTTTTTCTGGATGCCGCGCTTTTCCTCACACAGGGCAATCACGTTACCCAGGTGTTCCTGGGGCACCAGGATGTTGGCCTCGACGATGGGCTCGCGCATTTCTTCGATGGAGCCAATATCCGGCAACCGGGACGGGTTGTCCACCGACACTGTCTCACCTTGCCTGGTGACCACCTCATAAATCACCGTGGGCGCGGTGGTGATCAGATCGATGTCGTATTCACGCTCCAGGCGTTCCTGGATGATCTCCATGTGCAGCATGCCCAGGAAACCACAGCGGAAACCGAAGCCCAGGGCGTCTGAATTTTCTGGCTCAAAAAACAGCGAGGCATCGTTCAGGGTCAGTTTTTCCAGGGCATCCCGGAAGTCGTCGTAGTCGTCCGCGCTAACCGGGAACAGGCCGGCGTACACCTGCGGCTTCACTTTCTTGAAGCCCGGCAGCATCGGCGTTTCCTCGGCAAACTTCTGGTGCACGATGGTGTCGCCCACCGGTGCCCCGTGGATGTCCTTGATGCCCGCGACCACGAAGCCTACGTCTCCGGCTTCCAGGAGGTTGGTATCGGTGGGTTTGGGATTGAAAATACCCACCTTGTCCGCGTTCCACGCCTTCTTCGTGGACTTGATCACGATCTTGTCGCCCCTGCGCAGAGTCCCTTCAGTCACCCGGACCAGCGACACCACCCCCAGATAATTGTCGAACCAGGAGTCAATGATGAGCGCCTGCAGGGGTGCCTCGCGGTCACCTTTGGGAGGCGGAATCTTGCGGATCAGGTCTTCCAGCACATCCTCAACGCCCATGCCGCTCTTGGCGCTGCAGCGCACCGCGTCGGTGGCGTCAATGCCGATGATATCCTCGATCTCGGCCGCCACCCGCTCAGGCTCCGCCTGGGGCAGGTCCATCTTGTTCAGAACCGGTACCACTTCCAGCCCCTGTTCGATGGCGGTGTAACAGTTGGCTACCGACTGGGCTTCCACACCCTGACCCGCGTCTACCACCAGCAATGCGCCTTCACAGGCGTAAAGTGAGCGCGAAACCTCGTAGGAGAAATCCACGTGTCCCGGGGTATCAATGAAGTTCAGCTTGTAGGTTTCACCATCCCGGGCAGTGTAGTTGAGCGTGACGCTCTGTGCCTTGATGGTGATGCCCCGTTCCCGCTCCAGGTCCATGGAATCCAGCACCTGTTCCGCCATTTCGCGGTCGCTCAGTCCACCGCAGATCTGGATGAAGCGATCAGCTAGAGTGGATTTACCGTGGTCAATGTGGGCAATGATGGAAAAGTTTCGGATTCGGCTCAGTTCAGTCACAGACAATGATTACTCATATAAAGACGAAGGGTTGAGCCCGGAGGAGCCGCGACCGGAGTCCGGGAACGGCGTGATTTTACCGGTTACCGGCCGCCATTGCCATGATCAGGAAATCAGCGGCTTCTCGTACTGGCGGATCAGGAACCCGATCAGCGCATCCTCGTCCAGCGGGTAACTGAACAGGTTGCCCTGGCACTGGGCACAACCCGCCGATTTCAGGAACGTCAGTTGCTGCATGGTCTCGACACCCTCAGCCACCACGGTCAGGTGCAGCTTCTTGGCCAGGGCAATCACCGCAGAGGCCACATCGGTGGCGCTGACGTTGTAGGGAATGTCCCGAATGAACCGGTGATCAATCTTGATCACGTCCAGAGGCAGTTGCTGCAGCGCCACCAGCGAACAGGAACCGGCGCCGAAATCATCCAGAATCAGGCAGACGCCCAAATCGTTCAGGGATACGAGCAGCTCCCGCAGCAGGCGCGGATCCTCGTTGAGCAGTTCGGCCGGCAGCTCCATTTCCAGCCGGTCCGGGGTGACCCCGGTTTCAGTGATCACCCGGCGCACCAGGTCCAGGAAACCACTGTCCGTCAGTTGCCGGACAGAAAAATTGACCGCCATTTTCAGGTGTTCGAAGCCGGCCCGCTCCAACGCCTGAACCTGAATGCAGGCCTGGCGCAGCGCCAACTCACCCAGGCGGATGATCAGACCGGTTTCCTCCGCCAGGGTGATGAACTGCCGGGCCGACACCAGCCCTTTTTCCGGGTGATGCCAGCGCAGGAACGCCTCGACACCGATCACCCGCTGGTTGGCCAGATCAATCTTGGGCTGGTAATGCAGCACAAACCGATCGCCTTCCAGGGCCGTGGCCAGCTCCTCCTGCTGCAATAATCGGCGCGCCGCCTTGATGTTCATGGCCGGGGTAAAGAACTGATAGGTGTTCCGGCCCAGCTCCTTGGCCCGGTACATGGCCAGATCCGCGTACTTCATCAGCGTACCGGCGTCTT
Source organism: Marinobacter sp. (assembly GCA_035705335.1). Classification (GTDB taxonomy): domain Bacteria; phylum Pseudomonadota; class Gammaproteobacteria; order Pseudomonadales; family Oleiphilaceae; genus Marinobacter. The sequence continues at coordinate 5,493 of DASSWD010000242.1, forward strand.
CGCTGTCGTGGGGAATCATGGTGATCCCGATACTGACCGTGATATCCACCTCGTGGTCATTAAGACGAATTCGCTGGCGCAGGCGGCGCAGGATGGTCTCGGCCACCTTCCCGGCAGCTTCGCTGTCGCTGATCCTGGACAGCAACACCACGAATTCGTCACCACCCAGACGGGCCGCGGAGTCTTCCTCCCGAACACAGTCCTCCAGCCACCGGGCCACCTGGCACAACAGGTCATCACCGGCGTCGTGGCCAAGGGTGTCGTTAATCCGTTTGAAGCCGTCCAGGTCGAGGAACATCAACGCCGCGGAATCCCCGCTACGGCGCGCCCTGCGAACAACATGGGTGAGCCGGTCCCTGAACAGCTGGCGGTTGGCCAGGCCGGTCAGCGGATCATAGAACGCCAGCCGGTGCAGTTCCGACTGCGCCGCCTTGAGCTGAGTCAGGTCCCTCAGGCTCAGCACCACACCATTGACGCCTGGTACCGACAGCATGGCGGTGTAGGTGCCCTCCATATCCCGCCAGCGACCATCCACATCCCGGATGCGGGCACGAATCATCGGCATCTGCCGGCCCGGGGACTGCAAGGAATCCCGAAAGCCACGCTGCAGCAACGTTACGTCGTCCTGGTGCACCAGTTTTTCCAGCTCAACAGCGCTCAGCTCATCCGGTTTAAATCCCAGGATGTCACGTGTCGACGGGCTGGCATAGCGCGGCGTGCCGTCCCGATCAAACACCAGCGTCACGTTGGCAGCGCCTTCGGTGATGGCACGGTAGCGGCCAGCATTGACCTGGGCAATCAGCCTGGAACGGATCAATGCCAGCACAAACAGGCAGAGCAGCACGCTGATGGCCAGGCCAGAACCCAGCACAATGGGCGGCCTGGGATCTGAGGCAAGGTAATCAAACGCCGGCGTGGAGCGGGTCTGCAGCAGCCAGTCACGGCCACCGTGGGTGATGGTCTGACTCATTTCAAAGCTGAACTCGTTGTCCAGGGAGCCGAGGTTGGAGCCGTACATCAGGCGCTCCCGGGCGATGGTCGCATCGTCATAGATGCGCACGTCCAGAAAGGGCGAAATCAGGCCCACGATACCATCGAGCAGGCTGTTCATGCGGAACGCGCTGAACACGTAACCCTGAAGCATCATCCGGCGTTCGGCCCGGATCTCAGGAGTATCGCCGCCCTGATAAACCGGGTAGTACATCAGAAAGCTTGCCTGGTCTTCTGCGACGGTTTCCTGAACCAGTACGACTTTACCCGTGACCGCCGCCATGGCCTTATCCCGTGCCCGCGCCATGGCAACCCGATGAATCGGGTCACTGAATGCATCATAGCCCAGCGCCTTTCGGTTGCGATCCGTACTGGGCTCCAGATACACCATCGGATAATAGAAAGGCCCGGTACCCAGCGGCTTCACCAGATAGTGGTATACCCCTTCCGCGCGGACCGAGGAAATGTGGTCGGCCATATCCCGGACGCCGATCCGTTTCACGTAACCAATCCCCTCTATACCGGGGTAATAGCGATTGATGTCAACCTTGTCGACATACTCACGCCATTGGCCTCGGGATACCTCACCGGCCACCGAGAACAGTCCAGCACTGCCTGCCAGCACCTGCTCATAGTTGATCAGCCGTTCTTCAATCGTGGATTTCAGCTGTAATGACTGGGTGCGAAACCTTGCCTCGGTGCGATCTTCCACCAGGCGGATAGACAGTTGCCAAAGCAACAGGGTTGCCAGCACTGCGGCTGCGAGGACGACCCACGCCAGCCACGCGTTTCGGATTTTCAGGAGTGTGTGGAGTGTTACTTCCGTGTTAGTCATCATCTCTGGCGGTCCATTCCCTGACCTTGATTATTCTTTTACGGCGCCACTATAGCAAAAGCCCCGGGGCATGTCGCGGCATGCTCCGGGGCTGTTCTATCGGGTTTCTGATCGCGCCTGATCAGGGCTTCATGACTAGGTAGAGAGCCCGTCCCTGACGCACGATCCTGACGGACACCGCACGATCTTCTGGCAACGCGGATACGATATCCCGGAACTCCTCAACAGACTGCACCGGCTTTCGGTCAAGCTCGGTAATGACATCCTGTGCCCGAATACCTGCCTCATAGGCCGGGCCTGCACCAACATTCGTCACGACTACGCCGCCGCTGACGCCAAGTTCTTTCGCTGCATCGTCAGACAATGGCTCTAACATCAGGCCGAGTGCACCTGTGCCAGGAACACCGGACCCGCCAGCATCATTCGGTCCATTACTGGCCTGTTCACCGGGCAGCTGGCCGATCTCGACGTCGAGCTCGATCTCCTCACCTGCTCGAAGCACCGTCAATGTCGCCATTTCTCCCGCCTGAATACGCCCCACCAGTGGCGGCAAATCGGACGACCGCTCGACGGGTTCTCCGTTAAACTCCAGAACGATGTCTCCGGCCTCAAGCCCGCCCGCCTCAGCGGGAGAGTTTTCCATCACCTCGGCAACCAGGGCTCCCCGTGGGCGATCCAGACCAAAGGTCTGTGCAAGATCACGGTTGACCTCCTGGATCAGCACACCCAACCAGCCTCGGCTGACGCTACCATCATCCCGGATCTGCCGAAACACATTCATTGCATCGTCAATGGGAATGGCAAACGATACCCCCATGAAGCCACCGGAGCGGGTGTAGATCTGAGAGTTGATACCTACCACTTCCCCATCCAGGTTGAAAAGCGGACCGCCGGAGTTACCCGGGTTGATAGCGACGTCCGTCTGGATGAATGGCACATAGTTTTCCGATGGCAATGATCGCCCCAGTGCACTGACAATACCCGCCGTCACCGTGTAGTCGAAGCCGAAAGGTGATCCGATGGCGAACACCCACTCACCCACCTCCAGATCTCGGGAACGCCCGATCTTGACGACCGGCAGATCCTCACCGTTCTCTATCTTCAGCACCGCCATGTCAGTCGCAGGATCCGTTCCGACAATGGTTGCCTGAAACTCTCGACGGTCGTTGAGGCGCACGATCACCTGGTCTGCCCCTTCCACCACGTGATTGTTGGTCAGGACATAACCATCGGACGACACAATAAAACCCGATCCCATTGAACGGGTCGGTTGCTGAACGTTGGGGGCTCCTCCAAACGGAGACTGGGGCCCCCTGAAGAATTCCTGCAGGAAAGGCGGAAGCTGGCCAAGATGGCGCTCATCGAAGGGCATGCCTGGCAAACTCGAGCCACGACTGGACGGTTCTGTTATTGTGCTGATATTTACAACGGCACTGGAATTTTCCTTAACCAGCTCGGTGAAGTCTGGAAGCCCTTGGGCTGCTACTGACTGACTCCAGGACAGGAAAATCAGCATGGAAACCAACAGCATTGCGCCCCAGGCTGCTCCGCGCATGTGCGCTGAGGCAGACCGAACCGCCATTATATTTGCTTTCGGCATGTCGAACCCCTTAATTCGCCGTGTGTAACAGAGTCATTCTTGAAGATCAGCGCGGGCCTTTTCAACTTACAAATCGGTATAGAATCCCGACAGGTAAAACAGGAACTTCCAACCGGTCAGATGGTCCCGACCGGATTCACTTTCAGCAACGTCGGCTGAAACCGATGGCCACGGCCATTCTGCCACCCGCGCGCCAGGCAAAAACCAGCCGCAATACCTGCGACGGCAGACAGCACCGTGACCAGTTCGCCCGCACCTAATCCCTTATAAGCAAATACCGTGGCCACGAGCATCCCAGCCAGCGGCATGCCATACACAGCGAGAGAAGCCTTCAGAAGTAATCGATCGTCAATACCAAGTACCACCTCATCGCCGACGACGGCAGCCACCGGATTATCCACAAGAACCTGATTCGCCCGACCACCGGACACTGCCACCAAGACACGTTGCCCGCAGCCGGCACGGGCTGAACAGCGTTCGCATGAACTCGCCTGGATGGTCTGAACCCAGACCTGGTTACCCTGAACCGCGACCACACGCCCCACCTCCGTGATCACTTCCCGGCCTCCAATGCCAGTCCAGCGTTGATATCCACACCGTCGGCCACTCTGCGAGCAGTGCGGGGCGGGATTTCACCTACGACGACAACCTGGAAAACATGCTCCCCAAAGCGCGCCTCTCGCAAGTATATGGTGGTGGCTCCGATACGGGACACGCCTGTAGGCATCTTCACCTTATCAAGTGGTTCCACAAACACTGAGAAGGTCGCAAGACCATCGGAAAACGCCACAGCCTTGTCATTATTAGACTGGGGCGCGGCAGCAGGCACGAAGCCCCCGGGCCGCCACCCCAGGGCCCAACCGCCCAATCGGCTGACCTCAGGCTGCTGACCTTGGTCGGCATTCAGAGTTCGGACCACCTCCACGCCTTCAGACTGCAGCTGAAACGCAGAATCCGGGATATCGTCCGTGATCTCCAGGCTGGTGAACTGAAAGTGCTCCAGAACCTGATCCTGCTCCCGGACCTGGCTCTTGACCAGCAACCCGGTGTCCTTTTCCAGCCACAAACGATGACTGTACCGATGCTCATCCCGCGCCCGCAGCGCAAGCTCAACTACCTCGTAGCCGGCAACCCTGCCCTCGCCAATCAGTTTCGGTTGGTACCATTCGCTGATCGGCATCCACTGACTGGCAAACGTTTCGGCGAAGGGGCCGGAGGGAATTACCTCATCCAGCCGGATACGGCCGCGCTCCGGGAGCACGCAAACTACCTCCATCCCCTTGCGGACAATCTCGCCACCGCCGCCATCCTGGAGGACCAGGCGCTCTTCCACACGTCCGTTACGAAACCTGTGGGCGATCTGCATGGAATGCACCTGATCCCCCCGGGCATATACCAACACCCCCCGATAGGATGTCATGTTCAGCGCAGGGCCCATGCGTTCCAGCCATTGTGTCGCAGTTTGCGGTGATGACTCTGCGCCGGCACCCGTTGCCGTCTGCACAAAACACACGCTGCTCAGCCATCCGACAACCAGCGCGGTGAATATCCTCATGCCGCTTGCGCCCCTTGAACGTGAGCTGTCAATAATTGCCGGTGGCACTGACCAGGCGGGCATAGCCTACCGACCCCCTCCCCACCCCAACGCTGCTGTGTTGGGCGTGTTCCAGCAGATACTGGCGCATCTGACGGAGCTGCTCGTCGTCCAGTCCCCGAAGGGCCACTTCCTCAGCCGCCAGCAGTGACTGACTGCCAGTGGCGGCCACTTCAGCCACTGCGGAAGTCCCAACCGCTTCGGAGGTGCTGCCATCCCAACCCGCGCCGGCGCCAAAGCCGACCACCAGCGCGGCAAATATGGTGGCGACGGCAGACCACTGCCAGCCTCGGCTGGCGGCCACCGCGAACGGAACCTGCACGCTCTCGCTCGGCCCATGGCCGTCAAGTGTCGCCCGCACCGCCTGCGCCACATCCACACCCCGGGCGGGGCCATGGTGATCGTGCATCAGGTCGCGAATCTGCTGCCACCGCTGCCACTGGTGCCGAACATCGTTCTGGTCGGCATGGGACAGCAGCCGCCGAACGGCAAGCTCATCGGCTTCGTCGTCCATCATCGCTGACAGGGTTTCTCTGAGTCGATCATCCATCGGATGCAACCTCGTCCTAAATCTCTGAATGATTGATAAGCTCGCCAAGCTGGCGATCCACCGAATCCCGGGCCCGGAAAATGCGGGACCGGACGGTACCAATCGGGCACTCAAGAATGCGGGCGATGTCTTCATAGCTGAGGCCATCGTACTCGCGTAGCAAAAACGCAGATCGCAACTCTTCGGGTAACGCGGCGATGGCATCGGTAAGCGCCCGCTGAAGCTGCTCTCGTTGCAACAACCGTTCGGGAGAGGCGACGTCCCGCAGGCGACCGCCATCATCGAAATTCTCGGCATCGGCCACGTCCGCCGACCCCTGGGGCCGACGGCCCCGGGCTTCCAGAAAATTTTTGGCCGTGTTAACTGCAATCCGGTATAGCCAGGTGTAGAACGCACTGTCACCCCGGAATCGTTCAATGGCCCGGAAGGCCTTGACGAAGGTTTCCTGGGTCAGATCCATGACTTCCTGGCTGTCATAGACATAGCGGCTGATGATCGAGCCGACCCGGGACTGATACTTCACCACCAGCAGGTCAAAGGCGGCACGGTCTCCGTTGCGCACCTTGCGCACCAGTTGCAGGTCCGTCTGGCTATCGGACGTCTCACCCGGTTTCCATTCGTTATCTGGTGTCATGGACGAAGCAACAAACTGTCCTGTTGTGCTGGCCACTGGCCTGGCTTTCAGAAGGTTGGCTTGTGTCATCTGGTTCTTCCGGCATTCGGTGTGGAACCCGCGCGAAATATCCGCTCGGGGCTCGCTTATCCGTCAGGCCAAATAGACAGCCGGCG
>DASSWD010000243.1:0-28998 GCA_035705335.1 Marinobacter sp.
GGTGTTGTCCTTGAAGAACAGCGGGTTCTCGACACCGGAGTAACCGGTGGCCATGCCCCGTTTCAGCACCACCACCTGGTGCGATTTCCACACTTCCAGCACCGGCATGCCGGCAATCGGGCTGCCCGGGTCTTCGGCGGCGGCCGGGTTGACGGTGTCATTGGCGCCAATGACCAGCACCACGTCGGTTTTCGGGAAATCGTCGTTGATTTCGTCCATTTCCAGCACGATGTCATAGGGCACATGGGCTTCGGCCAGCAGCACGTTCATGTGCCCGGGCAGGCGGCCGGCCACCGGGTGTATGCCAAAGCGCACGTTCACGCCCCGACCGCGCAGGATCTTGGTCATCTCGCTGACACCGTTCTGGGCCTGGGCCACCGCCATGCCGTAACCGGGCACGATGATCACCGAGTTGGCGTTGCGCAGTTCCTCGCACACCTCGTCGACACTGGATTCCTGCACCGTCTGGTCGGAATCCGTAGTGGCCGAACTGCTGCTGGTCTGGCCAAAGCCACCCAGGATCACGCTTATGAACGAACGGTTCATCGCTTTACACATGATGTAGCTGAGGATCGCGCCGCTGCTGCCCACCAGGGCGCCGGTCACGATCAGCAGGTCGTTGCCCAGCATGAAGCCAATGGACGCCGCTGCCCAGCCGGAGTAGCTGTTGAGCATGGACACCACTACCGGCATGTCGGCGCCGCCGATGGCCATGATCAAGTGGATGCCCAGCACCGAGGCAATCGCGGTCATCAGCACCAGGGCGATGATGCCCAGGGCCATGCTGTCAGTGCTCAGGAACCAGGCGCCAAGCCCCACGCACACCAGCAGCGCCACCAGATTCATCAGATGCCGGCCGGGCAGGGTCAGGGCCTTGCTGTCGATGCGGCCGTCGAGCTTGCCGCAGGCCACCAGCGAGCCGGTGAAAGTGATGGCACCGATGAAGATGCCAAGGAACACCTCGACCAGCTTGATGATGTATTCGGCACCGGATACCTCAATCAGCGGCTCAATGTAGCCAGAGAAGCCGACAAACACCGCCGCCAGGCCTACAAAGCTGTGCAGCAGGGCCACCAGCTGCGGCATCTGGGTCATTTCGACCTTGTTGGCGATGGCGATGCCGATGCCGGCACCCAGCAGCACCGCCACCACGATAGCAACAATGCCGCCGTCGACGCTGGCCAGAGTGGCGGCCACCGCGATGACGATGCCCGCCACGCCGTAGAGGTTACCGCGTCGGGCAGATTCCTGATGGCTGAGACCACCGAGGCTGAGAATAAAAAGAATACTCGCGACCACGTAGGCCACGCTCACCAATCCTGAACTCATCTTGGGCGTCTCCTACTTGCGGAACATGTTAAGCATGCGTTGGGTGACCCGGAAGCCGCCCCCCACGTTGATGCTGGCGATCAGCACGGCGAGAAACGCCATCACTCCGACGGCGAAGTTCTCCGCCTGGGCCAGGTGCAGAATCGCGCCGATCACGATGATGCCGCTGATCGCGTTGGTCACGCTCATCAGGGGCGTATGCAGTGACGGCGTCACGTTCCAGATCACCTGCCAGCCAATGAAGCAGGACAGCACAAACACGGTGAAATGCTGCAGGAAGCTTTCCGGTGCGTAGGCACCAACGCCGTACAGGGCGAGCGCGGTTACCACCAGCAGCACGGCTTTGCCGATGCCGCTGCGCTGGTCCGCTTTCTTCTTCGCGGCTGCCTTCTCGGCGGCCGAGGGCTCCTCGGTACCCGGTGCCGGTTTCGGACTCACCGGCGCTTTCGGCTGAGGCGCAGGCCAGGTCACATCACCCTGATGCACCACCGTCAGGCCACGGATGACATCGTCTTCCATATTGACCTGAGGGATGCCGTCTTTCTCCGGTGTCAGGTCGGTCAGCAGGTGCATCAGGTTGGTGCCGTAAAGGTCGCTGGCCACCTTGGCCATGCGGCTGGGCAGGTCGGTGTAGCCAATCAGGGTCACGCCGTGATGATGGGCCACCTTGCCGGGCTCGGTCAGTTCGCAGTTACCGCCGCGCTCGGAGGCCAGGTCGACAATCACGCTGCCAGGCTTCATGGATTTGACCATTTCCGCCGTGATCAGTTTGGGCGCCGGTTTGCCGGGAATCAGCGCGGTGGTGATGATGATGTCCACCTCTTTGGCCTGCTCGGCAAACAGCGCCATCTCGGCCTTGATGAACTCGTCGCTCATCTGCTTGGCGTAGCCGCCGGTGCCGCTGCCGTCCTCGCCCTCGAATTCCAGCATCAGGAACTGGGCGCCCATGCTCTCGACCTGCTCTTTGACCTCCAGCCGGGTATCGAAGGCCCGTACCACCGCGCCCATGCTATTGGCGGCGCCGATGGCGGCAAGCCCGGCAACACCCGCACCGATCACCATGATCTTCGCGGGCGGCACCTTGCCTGCGGCAGTCACCTGGCCAGTAAAGAAGCGCCCGAAATGATTGGCCGCTTCGATCACCGCCCGGTAACCGGCAATGTTGGCCATGGCGCTCAGCGCGTCCATCTTTTGCGCCCGGCTGATGCGCGGCAGGCTGTCGATGGCAAAGGTGGTCACCTTGCGCGCGGCCAGCTTTTCAAGCAATTCCGGGTTCTGCGCCGGCCAGATGTAACTGACCAGAAACGCCCCTTCCTTGATCAGATCCGCCTCGTGCTTGCCGAGGGCCGGGTGCTCCATCGGCGCCCGCACTTTCAGAATCACATCGGATTCCTGCCACAGGGCGGTGGCGTCCCCGGCAATGGCGGCGCCGGCTTGCTGGTACGCGGCGTCGTCATAATTGGCCGCTTCGCCCGCACCGCTCTCAACCACGACCGTGTAGCCAAGGCCGATAAGTTTGTGCACGGACGGCGGCGTAGCCGCCACGCGCCTCTCATCCTGATAAATTTCCTTTGGGATACCGATTTTCATGCTAAGCGCGTCCTCCGGAACGACCGACTCAATGGGTAAATAATTATCTCGGTTTTCACGTAGGTGTGGATGGTACCAGATTTGCTCAATTTATCTAAACCGGAACTGGCATTGATAATGCCCTGACCGATCGGGTCCCGACCATGGTTGGGTTTGCGTTTTGACTGTGATCGCCAATACTCAATCGAGGTATTGCCGGTCACGGCCAAGGATGTCCCGATGAAGCTTTTTTACTGCCGCCGCTGCGCGAACCTGCTGTATTTCGAGAATACGCGCTGCACTCACTGTGATACCGCCCTGGGCTTTTGCCCGGAGGCCATGGACCTGCTGGCGGTCGACCCGGCGGGCAATAACGAGTGGCTGGATGCTACCGACGGCCACCGCTATCGCCTGTGTGCGAATTACACCGACCATCACGCCTGCAACTGGCTGGTGCCCGCCGACGAGCCAGAGACCCTGTGTGTCGCCTGTCGGCTGAACCACATCATCCCCGACCTTCAGAACTCGACGCATTTTGCCCTCTGGTGCCGCCTGGAAACCGAAAAACGCCGGCTGATCTACTCGCTGCTGCGCCTGGGGTTGCCCTGCGAGCCCCGGCGCGAGGGTCGGCCTGGCCTGGCGTTTGATTTCCTGGCGGACCAGCCGCCGACGTTCAGCGAGCGGGGCCGTGTGCTGACTGGCCATGTCAACGGTCTGATTACCCTCAATATTGCCGAGGCCGACCCGGTCGAACGGGAGCGCATGCGCGGTCAGATGGCGGAGCCCTACCGCACCGTTCTGGGGCATTTTCGCCACGAATCCGGGCACTATTACTGGGACCAACTGGTGCGGCACAGCCGCTGGCTGGGGGATTGCCGGCGACTGTTCGGTGACGACACCCGCGATTACAACCAGGCCCTGGAGCAGCATTACCAGAGCGGCCCGCCGGCAGACTGGCAGGCCCGTTACATCAGTCCCTACGCCGCCAGCCATCCTTGGGAGGACTGGGCGGAAACCTGGGCACATTACCTGCATATTGTGGACACACTGGAAACCGCCTGGCGCTTTGGCCTGCGGGTGAACGCCCGTCACGACATCCCGCTGGAGGCCACCCCGACGGCAGGTTTTGACCCTTACGAATCCACGGACTTCGATGCTCTGGTTGCGCGCTGGCTGCCGCTGACGCTGGCGCTCAACAGCCTGAACCGGAGCATGGGTCACGATCATGCCTACCCCTTCGTCCTGGCTGAGCCCGTCGTGGAAAAACTTCGCCTGGTGCACAGCATCGTTCATCAAAGCGGTCACATGGGATACCCGACGCTATGAAAAAAAACCAGCCAATAGACTGGAAAACCTACGACCCCGGTGAGTTCTTCGACGAGCTGATCGCCGCGCCCAACCAGCCCCGGCCGGTGGCCGGGGGCATCACCGAGTATCTGGCCGACCTGGACTCGGCGGAGATTCGCGCCCGGCAGCAGGCAGCAGAGCTTGCGATTCTGGAAATGGGCGTCAGTTTCACGATCTACAGTGAAGGCGAAAACATCGATCGGGCCTGGCCGTTCGACATCATTCCCCGGGTGATTGCCCTGAAGGAATGGCAGACCATCGAGCAGGGCCTGGCCCAGCGCCTGACCGCGCTCAACATGTTCATCAACGACATCTACAACGACCAGAACATCGTTCAGGACAAAGTCATTCCCAAGTACGTGTTCGCCAATTCGAAGAATTTCCGCGAACAGTGCCGGGGCTTTACCCCGCCCCTCGGCGTATGGGCGCACATCTGCGGGTCTGACCTGGTGCGCGACAAAGACGGCACCCTGTACGTGCTGGAGGACAACCTGCGGGTGCCCTCGGGGGTGTCCTACATGCTGGAGAACCGGCAACTGACCAAGCGCGTGTTCCCGGAACTGTTCGAGAACACCAGCATCCTGCCGGTGGACGACTACACCAACCAGCTGTTCGACATGCTGGCGTCGATTTCACCCCGGCCCCAGGACCACCCGAAAATTGCGGTACTGACCCCCGGCATCTTCAACTCGGCCTATTTTGAGCATTCCTTCCTGGCCCAGCGCATGGGCGCGCAACTGGTGGAGGGGGCAGACCTGGTGGTAGGCGAGGATGACTGCGTGTACATGCGCACCATTGAGGGCCTGGAGCGGGTGGATGTGATTTACCGCCGCATTGATGACGACTTCCTGGACCCCGAGGTGTTCCGGGAAGATTCCACCCTGGGGGTGCCCGGCCTGATGCGCGCCTGGCGCAACGGCAAGGTGGCACTGGCCAACGCGCCGGGAGCCGGCGTCGCGGACGACAAAGTGATCTACACCTTCGTGCCGGATATGATTCGCTATTACTTGAAAGAAGAGCCGATCATTCCCAACGTGCCCACCTGGATGTGCGTCAACAAACAGGACCGGGATTACGTGCTGGAGCACCTGGACGAGCTGGTGGTCAAACCCGCCAACGAGTCCGGCGGTTACGGCATGCTGGTGGGGCCGCACTCCACCAAGAAACAGCGCACCGAGTTTGCCGCCCTGATCAAGAAAAATCCCCGCAACTATATCGCCCAGCCTACGCTTGCGCTGTCGGTGTCCCCGACCCTCTGTGACGGTGGCCTGGAACCGCGCCACCTGGACCTGCGGCCGTTCGTGCTGCAGGGCGTACGCACCTACGTAACGGCTGGTGGCCTGACCCGGGTAGCCATGCGCAAGGGCTCGCTGGTGGTCAATTCCTCCCAGGGCGGGGGCAGTAAGGACACCTGGATTGTGGACGAGGAGAACTGACGTGCTCTCACGCGTAGCAGAACGACTGTACTGGATGGCCCGGTACCTGGAGCGGGCGGAAAACACCGCCCGGATGATCATGGCCTTTAATTCCATGTCCCTGGATATGCCCCGGCATGCCACCCTGTCCTGGCGCAGCCTGGTGGTGGTGACCGGCATGCAGGCGATCTTTGATGAACACTACACCCGGGAAGACGAGCGCAACTGCGTGAAGTTCCTGATTGCCGATACCTACAACCCCAGCTCGATTGCCTCCTGTCTGCGGGCCACCCGCGAGAACGTGCGCACCACCCGGGATCAGGTACCCACCGAGGCCTGGGAGGTGATCAACGAGCTTTACCTGTACGTGCAGGAGCACCTGGACGCCGGCATCGGCAAGCGCTCGCGCTACGAGTTCCTGTCGGAGATCGTCGAGCGCTGCCAGATGCTGACCGGTCTGCTGGCCGGCTGCATGAGCCACGACGCCGGCTACGACTTTATCCGGGTAGGCCGCAATCTGGAGCGTGCCGACATGGCCACCCGGCAGATCGAAGTGGGCGCGCTGCAGTTGCTGGAGGGTTTCGACCCCACCGAGCCCTACGGCGGCTTGCTCTGGACCAGCGTGCTGCGCTACCAGAGCGCGTTTCAGATGTACCGCCACAACGTTAGACGCAAAGTGAGCGGGCCAGGAGTGCTGCGGTTTCTGCTGCAGAACGGGCCGTTTCCCCGGTCGGTGCTGCACTGCCTGAGCGAAGTCGCCAGTGCCCTGGAGCGCCTGCCGCGGAATGAGTTGCCCCTGCGCACCGCGTTGCAGGCGGTGCGCCACGCCCGGGACGCCGATGTTGATGCGCTGATCCGCAAGAACGCGGTGATCCCGTTCCTGGAGGATCTGCAACTGGAGATCGGTGATCTGCATGAGGCCATCGCCGATAACTGGTTTCCGGCGGTCAACGCTGCCTGATACCGCCCCGGTTCGCTGATCCGGACCGTCATGACACAGCAATGAGGCTTCCACCATGTCCATCCACGTCGCGCTGAGCCACAGCACCCGTTACCACTACGACCGGGACGTGACCCTGGGCCCGCAGGTGGTGCGCCTCAGGCCCTGCCCGCATTCCCGCACCCGGATTCTCAGTTACTCACTGAAAGTGACACCGGCCGAGCATTTCATCAACTGGCAGCAAGACCCCCAGGCCAATTACCTGGCGCGCCTGGTGTTCCCGGAAAAAACCCGGGAGCTGACCATCACCGTCGACCTGGTCGCCGAGATGGCAGTGATCAACCCGTTCGACTTCTTCCTCGAGCCCCACGCCGAAACCTGCCCCTTCGAATATGAAGACTGGCAACTGGTGGAGCTGGCGCCGTACCTGCACAAGCTGCCCCAGACCCCGTTGTTCGGGCAGTGGTTGGCCACCGTCGACCGTTCCGAACAGCGCAGCGTGGACTTTCTGGTGGAGTTGAACCAGAAGGTCTGCGACCGGGTGGATTACCTGATCCGAATGGAACCGGGTGTGCAGTCCCCGGAGGAGACCCTGACCAATGGCTCCGGTTCCTGCCGGGATTCCGCCTGGCTGCTGGTGCAGACCCTCCGCCACCTGGGGTTGGCCGCCCGCTTCGTGTCCGGCTACCTGATTCAGCTGACCGCCGATCAGAAGGCGCTGGACGGCCCGTCCGGACCGGAAAAGGACTTCACCGATCTGCACGCCTGGTGCGAAGTGTTTCTGCCCGGCGCGGGCTGGGTGGGGCTGGATCCGACTTCAGGACTGTTTGCGGGCGAGGGCCATATTCCCCTGGCCTGCAGCCCGGAGCCGTCGTCTGCAGCGCCGATCACCGGCGCGGTGGACGACAGCGAGGTGGAGTTCGAGCATGAGATGAGCGTGACCCGCATCTGGGAAGCGCCCCGGGTCACCAAACCCTACACCGAGGAACAATGGCAGCGGGTGGTCGATCTGGGCCACCGGGTTGACGAACGCCTCAGCGCCCTGGATGTGCAGCTTACCCAGGGTGGCGAGCCCACGTTTGTGGCCATCGACGGGCGCGACGACCCGGAGTGGAATACCGAGGCGGACGGCCCCACCAAACGCCGCAAGTCCCTGGCGCTGTACCAGCGCATGAAAGCCCGGTACGGCGAGGGCGGACTGGCCCATTTCGGCCAGGGTAAATGGTACCCGGGCGAGCCGTTGCCACGGTGGGCGCTCTCCTGTTTCTGGCGTCGCGACGGCGAGCCGATCTGGCAGGACGACCGCTGGATCGCCGGCGACGGCGGCACCGGCTCGGCCGATAACACCAGCGCTGAGCAGTTCCTGCTGTCCCTGGCAGGCCGCCTTGGGGTGGATGCCGGACGGGTATTCCCGGCCTTTGAGGACGCATTTTACTACCTCTGGCGGGAACGCCGGTTGCCGGTCAACGTGGATCCGTTCGATTCAAAACTCGAGAATCCGCTGGAGCGTCAGCAGTTGGAGTCCCTGTTCAGCCGTGGCCTCGACACGCCGACCGGTTTCGTTCTGCCCCTGGCGGTTGAAGACACCGGAAAGGGCTGGGTCAGCGGCCCCTGGTTTCTGCGCAGTGAACGCTGCTACCTGATTCCCGGCGGCTCGCCCATGGGTTATCGCCTGCCGCTAGACAGCCAGCCCTGGGTGGCGGAAGCGGATTACCCATGGATCCATCAACCGGACCCGTTCAGCCCGCGAGCAGACCTGGCCAAGCCTGAGGAGATTCGCCAGGCCTGGCAGGTAAGTGCTGGCCGCACCGCAGCGCAGCACCACCAGCCGCCGGAACCTGGAAAGTCCGCCCCCGAGGTGGTGCGAACGGCGCTGTGCGTGCAGCCGCGGGATGGCGTGCTGCACATCTTCATGCCGCCGATGGCCGATCTGGAACCCTATCTGGCTTTAATCGCAGAGGTGGAGGCTACCGCTGCTGAGCTGGCCCAGCCTGTGGTGATCGAAGGCTACGAGCCGCCCTCCGACCCACGGCTCACCCACTTCCGGATCACTCCGGACCCCGGTGTGGTCGAGGTGAACGTTCAGCCGGCAGGGCAGTGGGGCGACCTGGTTGAACAGACCGAGGCACTCTATAACGACGCCCATGAGTGCCGGCTGACCCCGGAGAAATTCATGCTGGATGGCCGCCACACCGGCACCGGGGGCGGCAACCACGTGGTGCTCGGTGCCGCCTGCGCGGGGGACTCGCCGTTTCTGCGCCGGCCCGACCTGCTGCGCAGTCTGGTCAGTTACTGGCACAACCATCCGAGCCTGTCCTATCTGTTCTCGGGGCTGTTCATCGGGCCCAGTTCCCAGGCCCCGCGCATTGACGAAGCCCGCAACGACCAGGTGTTCGAGACGGAGCTGGCGTTCCGGGAGATGGCCCGCCAATGCCCGCCGGGCAAAACCTGCCCACCCTGGATGGTGGACCGGCTGTTGCGGGATCTGCTGACCGATATGACCGGCAACACCCACCGGGCGGAATTCTGTATCGACAAGCTCTATTCACCGGACGGCCCCGGCGGGCGCCTCGGGTTGCTGGAACTCAGAGCCTTCGAAATGCCGCCGCACGCCCGCATGAGCCTGACCCAGCAATTGTTGCTGCGGGCGTTGATCGCCCGATTCTGGGAGCAGCCCTACGCGCCGGACCGGCTGGTGCGGTGGGGTACCGAACTGCACGACCGCTGGTTGCTGCCGCACTGGGTCTGGCAGGACTTTGAAGACGTGCTGGCGGACATGAGCCAGCACGGTTTTGAACTGGAGCCGGCCTGGTTTGCGCCGCACTTTGAGTTCCGGTTCCCGCGTATTGGCGACTACAAGGTGGCCGGAGTGGAGCTGGAATTGCGCAGCGCGCTGGAGCCCTGGCACGTCACCGGTGAGCATGGTGCCATCGGCGGTACCTCCCGTTACGTCGATTCGTCCCTGGAACGGCTGCAGGTGCGGGTGCGGGGCGCCACGCCGGACCGTTACCAGATCACCTGCAACCAGGTACCGGTGCCCCTGCACCCCACCGGCCGGGCGGATGAGTACGTGGCCGGCGTGCGCTATCGGGCCTGGCAACCGCCCCAGTGCCTGCACCCGACCATTGAGGTCGATGGCCCGTTGATCTTCGACGTGGTGGATACCTGGAACGAACGCAGCCTGGGCGGTTGTGAGTATCACGTCAGCCACCCCGGTGGCCGCAGTTTCGACACCCTGCCGGTGAATGCGTTCGAGGCTGAGAGCCGGCGTATGGCCCGGTTCTTCCGCATGGGCCACAACAACGGCCGGCAGCCCCAGCGACCGGTGCCGGTGCATCGGGAATTCCCGTTCACCCTGGACCTGCGCTATCACCCGTAAGCGGGGGCAGGCGGGGGCTGTCGCTGCTACCCCGGCGCCGGGAATGCTGGCTCCGCAGGCCGCAAAGCGGCTATGCTTCGGGTGTCGTTTCCGATGCGGTGGCCCCCCTGCCGCGTTGTCCCAATGGAGCCCGCATTTACGGTGATCAAGCAACGCGCAGTAACCAACGTGCTCAGCCACTATCGCCCGGCTGAGGACCGCTATGATGAACTGTTGTCCGCCGGGGCCAGCCCGGCGGCACACTGGCAGCCTCTGCTGCGGCAGTTCAACCAGGAGACCCTGGACAGCCTGAACCTGCGCGCCCAGACCGTCGCCAACGCCATCACCGAGGATGGTGTCACCTACAACGTCTATGAAGACCCGCTGGGCGCGGCCCGGCCCTGGGAAGTGGATCTGATGCCGCTGGTGCTGGGCGCCGGCGAGTGGCAGCGGCTGTCGGCCGCGGTCGCCCAGCGCGCGGAGCTGCTGGACCGGGTACTGGCGGACCTGTACGGCGATCAGACCCTGTTGAACGAAGGGCTGCTGCCCCCGGCACTGGTGTACGGCCAGGCGGGTTTCCAGTGGCCCTGCCAGGGCATTCGCCCGGTCAGTGGCCGTTACCTGCACCTGTACGCCGTGGACCTGGCCCGGGCTCCGGACGGCGGCTGGTGGGTGATTGCCGACCGTACCCAGGCACCCTCGGGGGCAGGCTATGCCCTGCAGAACCGGTTGGTGATTTCCCGCGCCTTTCCGGCGCCGTTTCACAATCTTCCCGTGGCCAACCTGGCAAACTTTTTCCGCAGTCTGCAAACCAGCCTGTCCGGCTTCGCACCCTGCGGCAATGAACAACCCCTGTGCGTGTTGCTGACCCCGGGGCGGTTCAACGAAACCTATTTCGAGCATGTATTCCTGGCCCGCTACCTGGGCTTTCCGCTGGTGGAAGGCCAGGATCTCACCGTCCGGGACGATGCGGTCTACCTGAAAACCCTGCAGGGCCTGCGGCGCGTGCACGTGATTTTCCGCCGGCTGGATGATGGCTTCTGCGACCCGCTGGAGCTGCGGGCCGATTCCGTCCTCGGTGTGCCCGGGCTGCTGGGCGCGGTGCGTGCCGGCAAAGTGCTGATGGCCAACGCCCTGGGCTCAGGGGTGCTGGAAAGCGCCGCGCTGTTCGGGTTCCTGCCGGAGATCTCCAAGCGGCTGCTGGGCCAGCCACTGGCCATGCCGTCGGTTGCGAGTTGGTGGTGCGGCGAGAAGCCGGCGCTGGACTATGTTCTGGAACACCTGGACGAGCTGGTCATCAAGCCGGCGTTTGCCAGCATGCGGATGGAGCCGGTGTTCGGTTATCAGCGCAAAGGCGTGGAGCGGGACCGGCTGATTCGCAAGATGCAATCCCACCCCCACGCCTACGTCGGACAGGAACTGGTGCATCTGTCCCAGGCACCGATCTGGACCGGCCAGCCGGATCGTCCGCTGGCGCCCCGTTCGATTGGCTTGCGGGTGTTTGTGGCCGCCACTCCGTCCGGCTGGCAGGTGATGCCCGGTGGGCTGACCCGGGTGGCCAGCGAAGCGGGGGTGGAAGTCATTTCGATGCAGCGTGGTGGCCTGTCGAAAGATACCTGGGTACAGTCCGATGCCAGCAAACCCACCACCTCACTGATCAAGAAGCGGCTACTGGTCTCAGACCTGCTGGACGGCGAACGGGATACCCCGTCGCGGGTGGGGGAGAATCTGTTCTGGATGGGCCGCCACGCCGAACGGGCTGAGGGTACCGCGCGGCTGCTGCGGGCGGCGCTGAACCGGTTGTCCGGTCACGATCAGGTGGACGAAGAAGCGCTGCTCGGGCTGCAGCAGGCCGCCCGGATTTTCGAAACCCTGCCCGAGCCAGACCCCGATGCGGCTCCGGAGCCTTTACCCCGGGCGTTATTGTCGGCGGTGGGCGATCTCGACCATCCTGGGTCGGTGGCGTCGATCCTCAAAGGCTTGCAGTTCAATGCCAGCCAGGTGCGTGACCGGTTGTCATCGGACAACTGGCATGCCCTGAATCGCCTTGGCAAACCCCTGGCGCCGCCACCGACGACCGCGGACGGCGCCGTTCGGGCACTGAACCTGGTGCTGCTGGACTGCATTTCCCTGGCGGGCTTTGCCATGGACGACATCACCCGGGACACCGGCTGGGTGTTCCTGATCATCGGTCGGCGCCTGGAGCGCCTGGCCAACCTGTGCACCCTGATCAGCGTGCCGCTGTTCAGTGACCGCTTCAGTCGCTCGACCATGCTGGAGTGGTTGCTTGAGGTAGCCAACTCGGAAGTGACCTATCGCACCCGCTATCGGCGCTCTCCGGAGCTGCTGGCGGTGGTCCATACCCTGGTGATGGACCCCACCAACCCCCACTCGGTGATGTACCAGCTGCGGCAATTGCAGCAGGAACTGCCGGAAATGGGGCGCAAGACCGGTCAGCTGTTTCCGCCGGACCTGAGCGACTTTGAACGCACGCTCCGGGGGCTGGACCTGCACCTGTTCGAAAAGAAACGGCCGGACGAGGCCTGTGAGGCGCTCGGCAACCTGCTGCGGGATATACGGGCCGCCGCGTATCGTGTCTCGGATGAAATACAGCGACAATGCTTCATCCACACCCGCTTTTCCCGCAACAGCGGGCGGCGCAACGGTGTGGAGCACTGAGGCGCGCCATGGCTGCTGTCCGTTACCACGTTCGTCACGACACCCGCTACCACTACGATCAGATGGTGGGCGAGTCGCACCATTTGTTGCGGCTGACGCCCCGGAACCTGCCCTGGCAGCGGGTGCTGGGACACCATCTGGCGATCCGGCCTGAGCCGGCCAAGCAGCGGGACTTCGTGGACAGCTTCGGTAATCAGATCACGGCGGTGCAGTTCACCACCGATCACGATTCGCTGGAGGTGATCAGTGAATTCTGGGTCGCGGTGGATGCCTGCCCGCCGGTCAGTGAGCGAGCGGCCGACCTGCCGTGGGAGACCGTACGTGACAGCCTGCGCTATCGGGCCGACCGGCGTTTTCCGGAGGATCATCTGAAAGCAACGGCGTTCCGGTTTGCCTCGCCGAGCGTGCCGATCGATTCGCGCTACGCCGATTACGCCCGCCAGGTGTTCACCGAGGGACAACCGCTGGTGCCCGCGGTCATTGCGTTGATGGCCCTGATCCATCGGGATTTCGTGTTTGATCCGACTGCGACCGACACCTTTACGCCGGTGAACCAGGCGTTCGAACAGCGCCGTGGGGTGTGCCAGGATTTCACCCACATTATGATCGCCTGCCTGCGCTCCATCGGGCTGGCGGCGAGGTACATGAGCGGGTATATCCTGACTCACCCGCCCAAGGGCAAACCCCGGCTGGTGGGCGCTGACGCCACTCACGCCTGGGTGTCGGTGTTTGTGCCCGGCTATGGCTGGCTCGAGCTGGACCCGACCAACAACGTGCTGGCCCAGCGGGAGCACATTGTGCTGGGCTGGGGCCGGGATTTTTCCGATGTCACGCCCCTGCGCGGGGTATTGCTGGGCGGCGGCGATCATGAGCCCGAAATTGCCGTCACGGTGGTGCCTCAACATGACTTTGCGTCCCTCTACGCTGAGGGTGGAACCTATCTGGAGGAAGTACCCGAGTAATGGACTTGTTGTTATCCACCTACCTGAGCAGTACCGTTCGTTTCCTGTTTCTGCTGGCGCCGTTTTTTGTGGTCACGATGTTCCTCGCGCTGACCCGAGGACTGCCCGCCGCTGAAAAATCATCGATCATCCGCCGCGCCTGCGTCTCGGCGTTTGTGTTGGGCGTGCTGCTGTTTTTTGCCGGCCCGATTCTGTTCAGTGCCGTCGGCATTACCCTGAACTCCTTCCGCATTGGCGCCGGCAGCCTGCTGTTCCTGACTGCCATCAGCCTGGTCACCAACGGTACTCGCAACCACGCCACCGGCCTGCCGGATGAGGATCGGGATGACATCGCGGTGGTGCCGCTGGCGGTTCCGGTGATGATCGGGCCCGCCACCATCGGTGCCATCCTGGTATATGGTGCGGAGCTCAAGTCTGTGCCGGAGGTCGCCGGCGGCCTGTTCGGGCTGGTCTCCGGCCTGCTGATTCTGGCGGTGTTGCTGCACCTGTCCGGCTATCTGGAGCGGGCGTTGGGCAAGACCGGGTTGAACATTCTGTCGAAGATCAGTGGTCTGATTCTTTCGGCCATGGCGGCGGAAATTGTGATGTCGGGCATCGCCGGGTTCATGGCATCGGTTGGATAATGTCAGGTACACGCAGTCAGTGAAGGTCAGGTCGTCAGCAATGTCAGCGAATACCATCGAACGCAATCGGGGTCGGTTCAATTTTGAGGGGGTGGAGTCGACCTGGCTGTTCGGCTACGGCTCCCTGATCTACAAGGTGGATTTTCCCTATCTGGAACAGCGCCCCGCTACCATTCAGGGCTGGGCACGGCGGTTCTGGCAGGGCTCCCATGATCATCGCGGCACGCCCGAGGCACCGGGGCGTGTGGTCACGCTGATTGAACAGCCGGGCGCCATCTGTAAGGGCATGGCTTTCCGGGTGTCGCCCAACGTGTTTGAGTACCTGGATGTGCGGGAGAAAAACGGCTACCTGCGTTTCAGCACCCGGATGACCTTCGACGACGGCAGCCACGCCGAGGGGCTGGTGTACATCGCCACCGAAGACAATGAGGCGTTTCTGGGTGAAGCAACGGAGGCGGAGATTGCCCGCCAGATTGCCCGCGCCCATGGCCCCAGCGGCCCGAATTCCGATTACCTGTTGCGGTTGGCGGAATCCCTGCGGGCGCTGGGTGACGACTGCCATCACACCTTCTGCATTGAATCCCACCTGCATAAAACGCAAGACTAGGCCGGCTTACGTCAAGCCGTGTAAACCTTGTGCAAAAGCGCTGCTGGCCCGCTGACTTTTCCCGCCGGTTCGATACCCTGAGATCAGGTCCGGTTAGCCAAACCCCTTGCGGGTCGGCTTCCCGGGTAACGATTCAGTCGGTACCCAGACGGGAGATCGTCATGAACAAGATGTGGATCAGTACCTTGATGGTGGCGCTGCTGGCGATGGCCGGCACCGCCCAGGCGGACGACGACCGACGGGGCTTCCCGCCGGGCATCCAGAAGCAGATGGACCAGGGCACGATGCTGGCCCATGGCCCGCAGAGGAAATTCATCGGGAGCCATTGGCGCTCTGAGCACCGCTACGATCGGCGGTACGACCGGGGTGGCTATCGCGATAAATACCGCGGCCACGATGGCTGGAAGAATGGCCACCGGTACGACAAAGGGCGCCGGCTCCGTTACTGTGTGTTTCGGGAGGATTTCTGTAGCAGCTAGGCGATCTGGGGACCCAGAACAACAGCGAGCGAAGTTCAGGCAGCTTCGTGGTCTGCCTTGCGGGGTTTAATAAGTTTATTGATTTGATCAGATTTCTCCGCACGGGCCCGGCGCAGATCATAATCGGTCTGCAGATTGAGCCAAAACTGCTCAGTGGTCCCGAAGTAACGAGCCAACCGCATAGCCGTATCCGCACTCACACCACGACGCTCACGAACAATCTCGTTCAGACGCTGCGCCGGAACATGCAATTCTTTAGAAAGCGCATTTACGCTCATGCCAATAGGCTTGAGGAAATCCTCTAGTAAAATCTCTCCCGGGTGAATAGGGCGCATACCTACAGTAACCATTGCGCGGCCTCCTCAGTGGTAATCGACAATCTCGACATCTTCCGCCCCGTCGTCTGTCCAGCGGAAACACACTCTCCACTGTTCATTGATCCGGATACTGTGTTGCCCCTCTCTGTCTCCAGAAAGCTGCTCAAGTCTGTTCCCGGGCGGAGATTTTAGATCTTTGAGCGCTTCAGCACTCAGCAGCTGTTGCAGCTTCCTTTCTGCCGGTCGTTGGATCGCACTGAAACGTCGAGTCCGACCGGATTCAACCAGCTCCTGAGTGTACTTGCACTTAAAGCTCTTAATCATAATGCCTTATTTTATCACGCTACACGTTAAACGTGAAACATGCCCATAGAATTCCTTTTACACGTTGGCGGTCGCTGAGTTCTCGATTGACAGTGTTGTCCACTGTGGTCGCAAAGCGGACATTCAGATCAAAGGTCGAAAGGCTCGCTTTGAGGATCGTGTGTGTTATGCGTATCGAGGGAAGTCCACTCGCGCGCCTCATACAGACTATCCAGAGTGGCATGTCGATTTTAGCCCGTGATGGGGCAACCCAAGACGAGCTAAATTCAGTGGCCCAGATCATTGATGGGCTGGAATGTCCATATCGACAGCGCCACTGACTAAAGTATCTTTCTAACCATGGCTGCGCAGGTTGGTTCGCTCACTTTGCCTTGGCTGGCGGCGCCAGGTGCGCCTAGTGCGAGCACCACAGCGCCCATAGAGCAGGCCAGCATAGCCCCTGCGATAGCTGACAGGCTGAGGTCGCCGAAACTGGAAGACACACTGCTGATTGCCCCGGCAATGGTGAATTGGGAAGCACCCAGCACAGCTGAAGCGGTACCACTGAGTTTTGGGAAAAATTCCATGGCGTTGGCCATATTGTTGGGCACGATTGCGCCCTGAAAACCTATGGCCAGGATAAGGCAGGGCGCGACAATCCAGATTGAGCCATCGAATAGGGCAACAATGGTCAGCACGACAAGCACAACGAACTGAATGATAACCTGTGCTCTTACCAAGACTGCAGACGAAAAGTGGCGGAGTAAAGGACGGTTGGTAACATTCATCATGGCGACCAGGCCAATGTTTGCAGCGAACAGCAAGGAAAAGTGACTTTTCGACAATCCGAACCACTCTTGGTAGATAAACGAAGAATGAGTAATGAAAAGTAACATCATGCTGAAACAAAGTACCTGAATCCCAATGAAGCGCATCGTGGTTCTGTGTTTGAGCACCAGAAGATAGTTCGTCAACAGTGTGCTGACCGGGGTCTTGGTCGGTGTATGTAATTTCAGTCTCGGGAACAGTGCAAGGTTCAGTACCAGCATCAGGCAACCGGCGTAGCCCGCCAGCATCAAGAAGATCCACTGCCACTCACCCAGCGCCAGCATTAGTAGACCTAGTGACGGCGCCGCAGCCGGCGCAATAAACATAATCAGGCCAATCAGGCCGAACAGCCGGGCCGCGTCCTGTCCGTCAACCTGGTCCCGAACAATCGCTGGCACAGAAACAGCGCAGAAGGCGCCCCCAATCGCCTGTATTACTCGCCAGAAAACCATTTCCTCAATGCTATTGGCAAACGAAACCATGAGTGCACCACAGGCGAATACAAGTAACCCGCCAAACAAAATCGGCTTCCGGCCGTATCGATCGGAAAGAGGGCCGCCGATCAGTTGCGCCAGTCCGAGGCTCATAACGTAGATGCTCAAAGTGAGCCCAACCTGGCTGTGAGGAGTGCCTAACCAGTTGGCAATTTCGGGAAATGCAGGCAAGTAGGCATCGATCGACAACGGAGCAAGGGCTACTGTCATTCCAAGCAGCAATGCCAGTTTAAGATGTGACAAGATCTATTTCCTTCGCTACAAGAATACTTATGATGGGCTGTTCGGTTTGGCTGAGGCCACCATGACTGTGCGATGCTCTTTTGCCACCGGCAACTACGACTCAACGCCTGGATTTGCAGCACGGCGCTGCAAATCCAGGTGAAAGCAGTCGATCAAAGATTTGAACTAAACAGGTGTGGAACTGAGGCGGTCGTTCACTTGGCTCTCAAATCGAGCAACAAACGAGTCCATTGAAATTTCACCAAGGTCAACAGATTTTGCACCTTCTCCTGCTATCAATGCCACGTCTTCTATACCCAAAACATTCAGGATTAATTTAAGGTACCTCTGAGCGATATCTCTGTCCTGGATGGGTGAACCTGGACTATAAACACCACCTGAAGCCAACAAGACAGTCGCCTTCGTGTTTTTCAACAGCCCTTTTCCATCAAAACCAAGCGTAATCCCTTTTCTCACAATACTGTCAAACCAAGACTTTAGTTTAGCTGGCACGTTGTAGTTGTATACGGGCGTTGAGATCACTAAGTGGTCGCAATTAATTAACTCGTTCACGAGTTCGTCCGATAGCGCCAGTGCGTCTCTCATCTCCGATGTTTGATCCTCAGTGGGCGTAAAATAGGCCTGAAGCCAATCCTCAGTGATGTAGGGAATTGACGTGCTGGAGAGGTCACGAACGACGACCGAATCGTCTGGATTTTTCTTTTTCCACTCATTAACAAACTCCGAAGACAGATTGCGAGAGACTGAATTCGAAATTCGCGGACTTGTCTCTACCAAAAGTACTACTGCCATTTCTTTCTCCTTAAGCCATTTCCGCACAAATTGGATGCCATTTCGTAAAAGTATACGGCCAACATGCATTCGCTTTAACTGATAAAATAGCGATACCTACCATCGGTTTTTCCGAAGGACAAAGATCATGATTGGGAATTTTACTCTGGACCAATTACGCGTATTGGTTGCAATCGCAGACGAAGGAAGTTTTTCAGCGGCCAGCCGCAGATTGAGAAGAGCACAGTCATCAATTAGTCAGGCGATCGCGACGCTAGAGAATACCCACGGAGTATGTCTTTTCGATCGATCGGGGCACCGTCCTCTGCTAACGACTACCGGTGCCGTTCTGGTTGATCAGGCACGCTCCGTCCTCAGAAGCGCTTCACGTTTCGAATCGATGGCGGCAAACTCCAGAGCAGGCGTTGAGCCTGAGCTTTCCATAGCAATCGACCCCCTCGTCCCTGCAAAGCCCTGTATCGATTCCATCGTTGAGTTCAGTGGCAGGTTTCCGGATGTGGTATTGAATTTCCACAATGAAGGTATCGGCAGAGCTGAGCTCCTTCTCAGAAGACAAGAGGTTTCTTTAGCGTTCTGCACGCTGATACCCACTGTGCCGATTGACCTCGTCGCTCATCGTCTGGCCGAAATTCAATTAATCCCGGTGGTCGCTGCGTCACACCCGCTGGCACGAATCAATAAAACAGTCTCACGTCTGGAAATTGAAAGTCATGTGCAGCTGGTTCTCTCGAACTCGATGGACTCGAACAGCCCCAGTTACGGCCTATTGAGCAATCGGCGATGGCGTTTTGTCGATATACATCGCCGATTAGACTTTTTATTAGGTGGCTTGGGCTGGTGTCGGATGCCAGAAAACATGGTGATTCCATACATTCAATCGGGAGCGCTTGTTGAGCTGAAAATAGAGGACGATCCCAATGAAAAGCAGCCTCCGCTCAATATCTATGCCGCCCACGTTAGAGACCGCCCGGTAGGCGTTGCTGGGCGTTGGTTGCTGGAAGCAATACAGAATAAATTCGGATAGCACCAAGGCTCACTGAACCGGTAATGCGAAGCTTCCCAACCAAAGGGTCTCGCCCGGTGGGGACCTCCTTCATGAACGGGCACCTTCCTTAGGCCTCAAAACAGCCTGACGATGTAAAGCGATCGCTTTACACTGCGACGCTTTCTTTGAGGGCCCCTGTTCTGACGGGTTGTCGTCGGCGTCCCGGCCGACCGGGTTAAATCCCCGGGCCGGGCTCCGGCGGCGGTGCTGAAGGCCGATCAGCACCAGCGGCACCACAATCATCAAACTGCCCGCCAGGAACCACAGGTCGGGCACTTCTCCGAACCAGATCCAGCCTATCCCTACCGCCCAGATCAGCCCGGTGTATTCGGCGCTGGTGACCTGGTTGGCGTCGACCTGTTTGTAGGCCAGCAGCACGGTGATGTTGTACCCCAGGATGAACAGGGCGGAGCCGGCTGCGCTGAGCAACATGCTGGTGTCCCACTCGGCGCCTTCCCAGAGTGCCAGTGCGGCGGCGGCCGGCACGATCAGCAGGTAATTCAGAAACAGTTTGTGCACGGTGCTTTGCTCTTTGGGCAACTGGCGCACCATGACGGCGTTGATGGCCAGGGCAAAGGCGGAGCCCAGGGCGGCGACGGCGGCCCAGTTGAATTCGACCGGGCGCAGGATGACGATGATGCCGGCGAAGCCGCTGAACACGGCGGTGATGCTCAGGGGTGTCAGCTTTTCCCGGAAGAAAAACGCAGACAGCACCATGACGAGGATGGGCGCGCCGTAGAACAGGGCGTTGGCGGTGGCCAGCGGCAGGTGGCTGAGGGCGACGACCATGCACAGGATGCCGGCGAGGTGGATGTGGGCCCGCAGGGTGTGGACGCCCAGGCCGCTGAACAGGTGCTGGCGGTTGAGTTGGCCGAGCACGGGTACGAGGAAGGCCAGGGTGAACAGGCAGCGCAGGAAGGCAAACTGGAAGATGGGGGCGCCGGGTTCGAGCAGTTTGATGAACACGTCGGAGCCGATGGCCAGGGCGTTGCCGATGACCAGTAGCAGGATGGCGCTGTTGATGGTTTTGCCTGACATGTAGACCTTTCCTTTGATGCCTAAAAACTTCGGTGCAAGAGGCGCTCGGCCAGGCTGCTTCCGAAAACCGCTGCGAGTACGTCCATGTACGCTTGCTTTCCGCCCCTCAGCGCTAAATGCTCCTGCGTCGCGCTGAGGGTCCTGGGCAGGCCATCCTTGGCCAGCCCGTGAAGAGCTTTCGCTCTTCACCCTTGGCTCCAAGCATTTTCGGAAGCAGCCTGGCCGATCACCTCCCATAGATTGGTGATGTCTTCCTGATGCAGGGGCATTCTAGGTGGGCTTAACTATCCGATAAAATGATCATTATTCTCCAACTATTAGAAAATTCGATAGATGCGCCTGCCACCCCTGAAAGCCCTTCCTGTATTTGAAGCCGTTGCCCGATTGCGGAGTTTTTCCCAGGCCGCCAACGAGCTGGCCATTACCCAGAGTGCCGTGAGCCACCAGATCAAGCAGCTGGAAACCTATCTGGGCGAGCGTCTGTTTTGGCGGTCGGGGCGGGTGGTGACGTTGACCGATGAGGGCCGGCAGTATTTTGATGCCGGCGGTTCAGCGCTGATGCAGATTGAGCGGGCCAGTGAGCAGTTGCTGGGGCATGAGGAGGCGCGGCTGCGGTTGTCGGTGTTCAGTTCGTTTGCGGTGCGCTGGCTGGTGCCGCGGTTGCCGTATCTGCAGCGGTTGCATCCGCAACTGGATCTGGCGCTGGAGGCGTTTCTGGGACATGCGCCGGACGCCGACATTGCACGCCAGATCGCCGCTGCCTCCGGCCCCAGTGGCGCCAATGCCGAATACCTTCTTCGGCTGGCAGAGTCGCTTCGCGCCATGGGTGCCCAGTGTCCCCACACCTTCGCTATTGAGCGCCGCCTGCTCTCCTCGAGCGACGAGTAACCCCCCGCTGCAATTGAGCGGGGGTTACGGATGTATCGGCCAGTAGCAGTGACTGGCCCGGGTTAGCGGGTCAAATGGCCAGGTATTTGTGGCGCAGTTCTTCATCCTCCAGAACGTCTCGGGCCAGCCCGTCGTAGACCACATGGCCCATATCCAGGATAACCGCACGATCCGACAGTTTCAGTGCCGCCACCGCATTCTGTTCGACGATGATGGTCGTGATGCCCTCGTTTTTGATTTCGGTCAGAATGCGCTCGATTTCCTGAACAATGATGGGTGCCAGTCCCTCATAGGGTTCGTCCAGCAGCAGCAGCTTGATGTCCCTTGCCAGGGCGCGGCCAATGGCAAGCATCTGCTGCTCTCCGCCCGACAGGGTAACGCCCTCCTGGGCCCGGCGCTCGCCGAGGCGGGGAAAGAGCTCAAAGATGCGTTCAATGGACCAGCCTACCGGTGGCGCCAACTGGGCAAGTTTGAGGTTCTCCTCCACTGTCAGGCCGGGAATGATACGCCGATCTTCCGGCACCAGCGCGAGACCGCTCTGCGCTGCCTGCCACGCCTGCATGTTGTGCAGAGGCTGATTGTCGAGCCAGATTTCACCAGCGGTTGCTTCCGGCGAGTCGAGCCGCGCCAGCGCCCGCAGCGTTGAGGTTTTGCCGGCGCCATTGCGACCAAGCAGCGCCAGGATCTCACCTTCGTTGACCTCCAGGGAAACTCCCTGGACGATGTAACTTTCTCCGTAGTAGGCGTGCAGATCCCGAACTGAAAAGTAGGAGCGCGTTGCGGCCCCCTGGTTCGGACTGGTCGCTGCCTGTTCGCTCATCTCTGAAAGTTCACTCATGCCGAGAGTTCCCGTTAAGTTTCCACTGTGCCCAGATAGGCTTCCTGAACCTTGGGGTGGCCCTTGATGTTTTCCGGCCGGTCCTCAACGATAACGTGGCCCTGGGCCAGAACGCTGATACGGTCAGCCAGGCTGAACACCACGTGCATGTCATGCTCGATGACCACAAAGGTGATTTCGTGATCCTCACTGATTTTCTGGAGCAATCCGATAGTGTCGTTGGTGTCGGCCCGGGACATTCCGGCGGTGGGCTCATCCAACAGAAGCAGTTTGGGCTGCTGGATCAGGCACATGGCCATTTCCAGCCGCCGCTTGCTGCCCCGGGACATGTCAGAGGCCTGTTCAAACCGGTCCTCATAGAGGCCAACCCGCTGGAGCACGTCCTCGGCTCGTTCCCGTAAGACCTTCTCCCCGGCCATGCTTTTCCAGGGCGACAGGTGAAAGGCGCCGTCGCGATGGGCCAGGGCCGGAAGCATCACGTTATCGAGAATGCTCAGCACCGGAAAGATCTCGGGGGTCTGGAACACCCGGCTTATTCCGGCCTGGTTGATCTCGTGGGCCCTGAGGCCAAGCAGACTCTTGCCGTTGAACTCCACGCTGCCGCTGTCCGGAATCAGTTTGCCAATAAGGCAGTTCAGCAGGGTTGATTTACCCGCACCGTTAGGCCCGATGATGGCATGGACGGAGTTTTCCTTGACGTTGAGGTTGACATCGTCAAGAGCCGCCAGCCCGCCAAAGTGCTTGTTGACGCCTTTTACTCGGAGAATACTCATGGCTGGGACTCCCTGATCTGACTGTCAGTCCTGGTCCCGGCCGCTGGCTTGTCGGTGTCTGCGGATTCACCGGATGATGCTCCGGACTTGCGGGCGAGCCGGCTCCGGATGCGCTCGAAACCTTCCACCATGCCACCGGGCAGGAAGATGACCACGAGCATGAAGAGCAGGCCCAGGGACATATGCCAGCCACTACCCAGGAAGGGGCTGATGATGGTCGTGAGGAAATCGGTCAGCCCTTCCGGCAGGAACGAGAACCACTCCCGGATCACCGAGTCGTTCACGCGGCTGAAGATATTCTCGAAATACTTGATGATGCCGGCACCGAGTATGGGGCCGATGAGGGTTCCCACGCCGCCGATGATGGTCATCAGCACCACCTCGCCCGAGGCCGTCCACTGCATGCGGTCTGCACCCGCCAGAGGGTCCATCAGCACGAGCAACGCACCCGCCAGCCCGGCGATCATGCCGGAGATGATGAACGCGGTCAGCGCGTAGGGACGGGCATTGAAGCCGGTATAGTACACCCGGGCGGGGTTGGTCTTGATGGCCCGGAGTATCAGGCCAAAGGGCGACCTGAAGATGCGGATTGAGATATAGAACGTGGCGATAAGGAGCAAGGCGCAGACATAGAAGCCCAGGTTGAAATGCATTTCCATGCCCAGCAGATTGACCACAAAGCCATCGCTCATCTCGTACCCGAACAGCGAGGGAGACGGCAGGCGGCCGTCGGTTACGGGTGCATCCAGGATGCGCGGGTCGTCCAGAGCCAGTTTCAATCCGGTTTCGCCGTTGGTCAGTGGTGTCAGTACGGAATACGCAAGGACATAACACATCTGGGCAAAGGCGAGGGTGAGGATGGAAAAATAGATTCCCGAACGGCGCAGTGATATGTAGCCGATAAGTACCGAGAACAGGCCGGACACAACCACAGCGAAGATCATCGCCGGGATGATGTTGACACTCAGCAGCTTCAGCATCCACACCGCGGCATAACTGCCTGTGCCGAGAAAGGCGGCATGGCCGAAGGACAGGTACCCGGTGAGCCCGAACAGGATGTTGAAACCAATGGCGAAAATGCCGTAGATGGCAAAGCGCTGCATCAGATCCGGATAGCCGGCGCCAATCAGTGGCATGATGACCGGCCAGGACAATACAAAGACTGAGAATAGAATCATCAGCAGTCTGTCGTTGGTGCGCAGGGTCGTTTTCAGCATGGCATCACGTCTCCATAAAACCTTTTTGACCCATCAGGCCGCGAGGCCGGACCAGCAGAATGACAACTGCGACCAGGTAGATAATCACCTGGGCAATCGAGAACCCGAACAGGGCATCCACCACGACGGGCATGGAGGAAAAACTCTGCAAAATGCCGAGCAGGAAGCCCGCGGCCACCGCCCCGGTCAGGGAACCCATGCCACCGACCACGACCACCACAAAGCAGAGCACGAGAAAGTCCATTCCCATGTGGTAGTTGGGGGAGAGGATCGGGGTGTACATCACACCGGCCAGGCCGGTGATCACCGCAGCCAGGCCGAACATGGCGGTAAACCGCTTGTCGATGTTGATACCCAGCAGGCCGACGGTTTCCCGGTCTGCCATGCCGGCCCGCACGACCATGCCGAAGGTGGTGTAACGTAAAAAGGCAAACACCGCACCGATCACAATGGCCGCGAAGAAGAAATACACCATCCGCCAAATGGGATAGAGCACGGCGCCTTCGGGCATGCCCAGCAGAACGCCCACATCGATCG
The DNA here is from genome assembly GCA_035705335.1 of Marinobacter sp. Classification (GTDB taxonomy): domain Bacteria; phylum Pseudomonadota; class Gammaproteobacteria; order Pseudomonadales; family Oleiphilaceae; genus Marinobacter. The sequence goes on from DASSWD010000243.1 coordinate 24,622, forward strand.
ATCCGATAAAGGCCTGTGGCGCCGGTTGTGGGATGGGGCTGGCGCCGAACATCTGCTTGATCACTTCCTGCAATACAATCGCCAGGCCGAAGGTCACCAGGATCTGGTCGGCATGGGGGCGCTTGTACAGATGCCGGATCAGGCCGCGCTCCATAGCCACGCCGATGATCAGCATGACCGGTATGGCAATCAGGATCGACCAGAACACGGAGTAGTCAATCATCATGGACCCGAAGTCGCCAAACCAGACCTCGGCATAGGGTGTGCTGATCTCCGCAGGTGTACCCCAGGGGGTTGTCTCTGTCTCGGACAGCGTCACCCGTTCCAGCGACAGAACCTTGTGAACAACAACCGTGCAGAAAGCACCGATCATGAAAAGTGCACCGTGGGCAAAGTTCACCACACCCAGGGTTCCGAATATCAGGGTCAGCCCCAGCGCTATCAAGGCATAAGCGCTGCCCTTGTCCAGCCCGTTGAGCAACTGCAGTATGAAAGCATCCATCGATTCTCACCTTCTCGGACACAACTTGTTTGAACGAGCCCCTGATTGTTGCGGGCTCGTCGGCGCCCGGGCGCTGATACCCGGACGCCGCACTTCAGAGAGTGGAGTGTGATGGGATAACTAGACGCCCGGGTTACAGGTGCCCAGTGAACCACCGGCAAACAGCGGATGGTCCGGTTCGTAGATAACCTTTTCCGTGGGCGTGATATTCACGATTTCGAGCAGGTCGAACTCCGAGGTCGGATTCTCCTTGCCGCGCATCACGAGAACATCCTTGAAGCACTGGTGGTCTTCTGCCCGGTACAGGGTGGGGCCGTTACCCAGGCCATCGAACTCGAACCCTTCCAGCGCCTCGACGACGGAGCAGGGGTTGAAGCTCTTGCCGCGCTGGACGGCGTCGGCGTACAGCAGGGTTTGTACATAACAGGTGTGAGCGGCCTGGGACGGCGGACGGCCATACTCTTTGCCGAAGGAATCGACAAACGCCTTGGAACCGGCGTCCTGAAGGGTCCAGTGCCAGTTGGTGGAGCCGAAGATACCCTTGACTGCCTGCCCGGCGCCCTGGGCCATCAGGCGTGAGTACAGGGGCACAACGATCTCAAACTGCTTGCCGTTGACGACCATCTCCCGCAAGCCGAACTGGACGGCATTGGTGAGGGAGTTGACCATATTGCCGCCGTAATGGTTCAGGATCAGTACATCTGCGCCGGAATTGGTAACAGGAGCAATGTACGCGGAGAAATCCGTGGCCGAGAGTGGGGTTAGAACGGTATTGACCGTTTCCCAGCCCAGTTTTTCGGTGGCCGCGACCATGGATTCCTGCTGGGTCCAGCCCCAGGTGTAGTCAGCGGTCAGATGGTAGGCCTTGCGGTCGGTGCCGTAGTGTTCGGCCAACACCGGCGCCAGCGCCTGGGCCGACATATGGGCGTTGAAGAAATGACGGAAGCCGTTGGCTTTCCTGTCTTTGCCGGTGGTGTCGTTGGAGTGGGTCAGACCCGCCATGAAAATCACGCCGGCATCCTGGCACAGGGACTGAACCGCAATGGCCACACCCGAGGACGAGCCACCGGTGATCATGATCGCGCCGTCTTTCTCAATCATGGCACGGGCCGAGGCGCGGGCGGCGTCCGACTTGGTCTGGGTGTCGCCGGTCACATACTCGACCCGACGACCGAGAATGCCTGTACCGTCGAGGACTTTCGAGGAGAAGGTGTTGAGCATACCCCCGTCGCCCTCACCGTTGAGGTGTTTGACGGCGAGTTTATAGGCTCGCAGTTCGTCTGCGCCTTCATCGGCATAGGGGCCGGACTGTGGCACGTTAAAGCCCAGTACCACACTCCCTTTTCCGGGTTCATTGGTAAAGGCACTGGCAGACCGCGTGAAGATGGTGGGCGCGACCAGCCCGACGCCAAGAGCGCCGGTGCCTTTCAGGAATTTCCTGCGATTGATCTTGTTGTTTATCATCTTGGTGCTTCCTGATTGTTATTGTAGTTTTGGCTAGCAATCACTGATTGGTGAAAACCAACCTTTGACACGATTGAAGGTTTCAGATAAGCGGGGATTGCGCAACCGAAACAGGGCCAATTAGAACTAATGTCTAATAACGCCACAGGCGCGTCTTTCGGGGCTCTTAGTTGATTTATCTAGAGTTTCTGACAGGAGCGAAGCGGCTGTCTTGAGGCGGGGTTGAATCTTGGCGAGCGGCTGAGGCCATCAGGAGTAGGTTGCGCGCATCCTGATGGCTTCCGTTTTGGCAAATGCCGACCCTTTACAGATACTGGTAGCGCAGCAGGCGATGCTTGATGCGTTCCAGGATGACCTGGTCGATGACGGCCGCAAGGATGGCGATGACCAGGATATTGGTCATTACGCCGGTCATGTCCGCTATTTCGCCTGAGTAGGCCAGGGACCGCCCCAGCCCGGCGCTGAAACCGACGATCATTTCCGCAGAAATCAGCGCACGCCAGGCGTTACCAAAGGCCAGTTGCGCGCCGGTGATCAGTTCCGGGGTGACCGCAGGGAAATAGACGCGTCTGAGCATCTGGGTCTTTGATGCGCCCATCACCCGAGCGGCGGCGATGTGGACCTTGTCGACGCTTTCCGTGGCGTTCATGACGCTTAATGCAGTGGGGAAGAACGCGCCCACGGCAACGACCACAATGATAGGAAGGTTCCCGAACCCCATCAAAATGAGAAACAGCGGAACCCAGGCAATAGACGGGATGGACTGCAGCACGATTATGGCCGCTTTCAGCGTGTTGCGAATAGCGTTAACGGAACCACCCACCAATCCCAGCAGGATGCCCAGAATCAGTGCCGAACCATACCCGGCACCGAGACGGGACATACTGTTGGCCAAACCTTCCCAGAACTCCTGCCTGTTGAGCTCCTCCCAGAGCCGGACAAGGGCTGAGGGGACATTCGGCATAAGAAAGTCGGGCAGGAACCAGGCCGCCACCTGCCAGAAAAACAGAATGACGGCGATCGCAAGCAAATAGGCCCGTTTACTGGCAACACCGGTTGAGGAGGCCTTACTCATGCTTACAGCTCACGGGTCTCTTGCCAGGACAGGTCCAGCAGGGCGTCTACGTCAAAGGCCTGGTCATCCGGCAGAATGCCTTGCGCCTGCATGATACCCGCCAGTTCCTTCATCCGGCTAATGTCGCTGTCGGTCAGTTTGGCGCTGAAATCGTTGGTCCGGATGGCTTGTGTAATGACCTCGACAGCCGGGATGTTCCCCTGGTCGCGAGACTCAATCACATCTTCCTTGAGGAAGTAGTCCGTGATCAGCGGTGCGGCCTGCTCGGGCGCGTTCTCCAGCATGCCGATGGCTTCGCGTTGGGCGTCAAGGGCCGCCCAGACAACGTCCTTTCGGTTCTCAAGGGTTGCACCGGACGTGATCACCACCATGCACGGGAACGGCCAGACTTCACCGATCTCGTAGATTTCTTTAACCGGCGCCACCAGTTTGGCAATGCTGGCGTACGGCTCGAACAGAAACGCGCTGTCCACACGGCCCCCCACCAGCGACTGGATAGCCACCGCCGGCGCAACGCCCAGAATGTTCAGGTCTTCCGGCTGTACGCCCGCTTCTGCCAGCGTCACACCTTTCAGAACGATGTCGGCGGTACTGCCCTGTTTCTGGGAGGCCAGGTTCTTGCCTTTGAGGTCGGCAATGTCGTCAATGCCGGAATCTTCACGCACCAGCATGGCGTGATAGCCGCGTTGGGCACCACCAACAATTTTCAGGTCCGCGCCGCGAGACGCCCAGGTAAAGGCGTTGGAAAAGCCCAGTACGCCGATGTCCAGTTGGCCGCCGACAATGGCTTTGATCAGGTCGGTGCCGGAGGTGAATTCAATCAGCTCGGCGTCCAGCCCGTACTTCTCGTACAGGCCGGCTTCATGGGCCAGCATAACCTGGGCGTCGTCCATCACGCGCACGTAGCCTACGCGGAATTCTTCGGCCGCCACGGCAGGGCTGGCAAGGGTCACGGCCACCAGGGCCATCAGGAACCAACGGATCATGCGGTTTCTCCTCGTTCAACGGGTGACAGGTCGGTGTCTGTGTCGATACCCAGCAGGCTCAGGATGTCCAGGCGGATAGCGGCGAACGCCGACAGGTCGTGGGATTTGGGAATGTGGCCCAGGCTGATTTCTTTCAGCACCGTGGCCGGGCGGTTGCTGAACACCAGAATACGGTCAGCGAGGTACAGGGCCTCATCGACATCGTGGGTGACCAGCAGCACGGTCGGTCGTTCTTCTTCGATCAGGTCTTTCAGAACGCTTTGCAGGGTCATTCGGGTCAGCGCGTCCAGGGCGCCGAATGGCTCGTCTAGCAGCAGGACTTGTGGCCGGGCGATGAAGGCCCGGGCCAG
>DASSWD010000244.1:0-4699 GCA_035705335.1 Marinobacter sp.
ACGTCGACATCAATGGCTTTGCCTCAGACCAGTTGATCGGCAAGTATCAGAACCTGGTGAGCCGGATCTCACAGGGTGATGTCCTGCTACATGAGAATCTAACGCAGTACCAGCGGGCCCTGGACATTCAGTATCAGCAGATCGCAGCGCTGATTCTCCCGGAAAAAACGAGTTAAAAATGGAACTTTCAACCCTCCTGCTAAAGGAAGAGACCGGGCGCCCAAGACGGTCAGAGCCGATTCGGGCAGGTGTCCCCCTGCCCAAAGGCGCGCTGTTCCCCGGCGGTGCGCTTTGCCTCAGAGAGCCGTCGGGCACCCCGATCCAGCCGCTTCAGTCCCGCCCCCTGGGATACTGGGACGATGGCAGTGTCCACTGGCTCCTGGTGGATTTCCCAATCAATCTGGAACCTGGAGAGTCAAAAACACTCACGCTGACGCACTCACCAGACTCCGAACCCTGCGGCAGCCTGGATGTCGTACGGGACCCGGAAAAACAATGCCTGATTGTCACCACCCCTGACTTGTGCCTGGAGGCCCTGCCAGACCAGGGCCGCTGGCGTGTAAAAAGGAACGATGGCGACTGGCAACTCCACACCCTGGAGCTGACCAGTGCGTCCGGATCGCCATGTGAGGCCCGCATCACATCCAGCTGGGAACTGGTCGACCGGGGGCCGTTATTTGCCGAGCTGCGCGTTCAGGGGCAGTGGACAGACATTGATAGCACCGCCCTCGGCCACTTTACCGCCCGGCTGACAATCTTCAGCGTGAACCAGTTAGTGAAGCTCGACTTAACCATTCACAATCCCCGCAGAGCCCTCCACCCCGGAGGACTCTGGGATCTCGGCGATGCGGGCTCCTTGTATTTCCGGTCACTCAGCCTCAACGTGGACCAACCCAACGGGCACACGGCCTGGATTCGCGCCGAGGATGGCGCCGAACCGGATACTGCCTCCGGGACCCAACACCTGCGGCTTTATCAGGATTCCAGCGGCGGCGAGCACTGGAACAGCCGGAGCCATCAGGATGCCCAAGGCAGAGTAATACCGGCCTTCCGTGGTTATCGGGTATTCCGCGACGATGACGTAATTCGCCATGCCAATCGTGCAACCCCTGTGGCAGGCATCAGCGGACACCAGGCCTCAACCTGCGTCTCGCTGCGTCGCTTCTGGCAAAATTTTCCGTCGGCACTGCAATGCTCTGGCTCCCGGCTGAGCGTCGACTTTTTCCCCCCGGATGCGCAATCGCCTTACGAATTACAGGGCGGCGAGCGAAAAGCCCAGACTGCCTGGATACACTATGGAGATCAGTGGGAACTTCTGACCAATCTCGAACACTCCGTACTGCCTCGGGTACCCGCCGAGCGCTACCAAGCCTGCCAGGCATTCCCCTGCTTCGCCGCCGACGCTGAACCCGATGCCCTGGACCGGTTGATTGAAAAAAGCCTGGCCCCGGATACCGGCTTTTTCAGCAAGCGCGAGACCATCGACGAGTTCGGCTGGCGAAACTTCGGTGACATCGTCGCCGACCACGAAAGCCTGTACCTGGCCCACGGACAGTCGCCGTATATCTCCCACTACAACAATCAATACGATGCCATTTTCGGCTTTGCCCGCCAGTTCGCGAAAACCGGTGACCGGCGCTGGTTTGAGTTAATGGACGACCTGGCCTGTCACGTCGCAGACATCGATATTTATCACACCGACGAAGACCGGGCTGAATACAACCACGGCCTGTTCTGGCACACGGATCACTATCTGGATGCCTACACCGCCACGCACAGGACCTATTCCAGATTCAATTCGACCAGCTCCATACCCGGCCAGACCGGCGGCGGGCCGGCGGCGGAACACTGCTACACTACCGGCTTGCTCTACCATCACTGGCTGACGGGCTCTCCGCATTCCCGCTCAGCCGTGCTTGAACTGGCGACCTGGATACAGAATGCCCACGAAGGCTCTGCAGGCTTTCTGGCGCAAATTCTTGCCATCAAGAAACAGGAAATTCCACGGCTCCGGAAAGTACTCAGACACAATCAGACTGGCATCTATCGGTATCCGTTCACCCGTGGTACCGGCAATTACGTGAATACCCTTCTGGATGCCAGCCTGTTACAACCAGAGAGCCACTGGCTGGAAACCGCCGAACGGGTTATCCGGTCAACCATCGGCCCACAGGACGACATCGGGCAACGCCATCTGCTGGATGCCGAAACCGGTTGGTCCTATCTTGTCTTACTGGCCGCCCTGACCCGTTACCTCTGGGTTAAGCTGGATCGCGGCGAAACCGACCACCACTACCACTATGCCCTGGCCAGCCTTCGCCACTACTGGCGGTGGATGGCAGAAAACGAACGGCCGTTCATGGACAACCCGGACCAGCTCGAATTCCCGAACCACACCTGGGTTGCCCAGGATTTCCGCAAAGCCGTGCTTTTGTACCAGGCGGCGGCATTCGACCCTGCCTGGCGGGACCGGTACCAGACCAGGGCCCGGGACTGGCTGCAGTATGTGGTGACCACTCTCGAACACAGCGAGGAATGTGGATTCTCCAGAATCCAGATCATACTTCTGCAGAACTATGGGGCCCATCAATGGGTGCCGGAGTTACCCGCTGCGGCCACGGCCGACATGCCTGTCAGTTCAGGCGAAATGACTGGCCAACTCAGCGCACTCACGAAGATAATGGGGCACATCCTCCATCGCGTATGGAAAGGCGTCGTTGCTTTTCGCCCCTCCCGGGAACGCGCATGGCTAAAAAGTCGTCTGGAGGCCTGACATGAAACAGAGGCTGAAGCGCATTGTTCGTTTGTTATGCCTGGCGATTGTCGCCCCGCTATTCGCCCTGCACCGTTTACTGTCCCTGGTTGCGGACCGTGATTCCTCATTCCAGTCATTTTCCCAGCTGTTCAGCCTGATCCCGGGTAAGCCCGGCATCTACCTGCGAGCTGCCTTCTACCGACTGGCCTGCCCGGACACATCTGACGACATATCAATCGGCTTCCTGACGGTATTTTCCCACTGGGACACCACCATAGGAAAAGGCGTGTACATTGGGCCGCAATGCAATATTGGTAAGTGCATCATCGGCGAAAGCACCCTGCTGGGCAGCGGTGTGCACATACTCAGCGGCAGCAAACAGCATAACTTTGACGACCCGACGCGACCAATTCAGGAACAGGGCGGGATCTTCACAAAAACCCGAATCGGGCATGACTGCTGGCTCGGCAACGCCTGTGTGGTCATGACCGATGTCGGCAATCACAGTATCGTAGCGGCGGGGAGCGTGGTTACCCAAACCGTTGAACCAGGCTTTATCGTGGCAGGCAACCCTGCGAAGGTGATCCGCTCGCGGTTCCCGGCGCCCTCCCCATCGGCCAGCTCGCAACACGAGACCGTTCATGAGCAGTAAATTCGAATCCCTCTACTACCGCTGCCCTGTGTGGATGCAGAATACCCTGGTCAGCCTGATGGGTTACCGACTGTACCAAAAGCGTTATACCGGAATGTACCGGGAAGTACGCCGGCTTATCGAGCATGCGAGATCCTGGAGTGCAGCCGAAAAAGCCAGCTATCAGGATGAACACCTCCACCGGATGGTGCGCCATTGCCGGCAACATGTGCCCTATTACCAACAGCTTTTTGCTGAGCTTGGTCTCCACGAAAACGACATTACCAGCGTTCAGGACTTACCCAAGATCCCCATACTCAACAAAGACACCCTGCGTGCCCGTGCCGGAGACTTTACCGCTATCGGCGAGAAATCCTTCATTCAGCAAAACACCAGCGGCAGCACCGGCACCCCCCTGACACTCGCTGTCGACGAGCGAACCTACAAAATGGCCATGGCCCTCGTTGTTGATCATGAGGAATATCACGGCATTCCCTTTGGCGCGAGGCGAGCCACCTTTGCTGGCCGAATGGTGCAGCGAGCCGAAAACATGTCGCCGCCGTTCTCTCGCTATAACCGGGCTGAAAACCAGCGGCTCTATTCCAGTTACCATCTTAACGATGAAACTTTCCCGGCCTACCGCCAGGACCTTGATCGATTCGCCCCTGAAGAACTGATCGGCTATCCGTCCGCCTTGTCAGAAATTGCGACCTATTACCAGAACACCAACAGCACCCCCGGATTCAGGCCAAAAGCCATTGTCACCAACTCAGAAACGCTGCTGGCGTGGCAACGGGAACGCCTTGAGCAGGTGTTTGGCTGCCCCGTACGGGATTACTATGGCACCGCAGAATACGTTGTTTTCGCGGGCCAGGACCGGGACGGCATCTACCGTACAAACCCGGTTCTGGGTATCACCGAAGTGCTGCCCGGAACAGAACAGGCATACACCGGCGACATAGTCGCCACAACACTCACCAATACCTGCATGCCTTTGCTCCGATACCGGGTCGGTGACAGTGCCACAGTATTGGATGAAGGTGCCGGTAACGAGGTTCAGCGCAACGCGCTGTCCTCTATTAACGGCCGAATTGACGATTACATTGAGACGCCGGATGGGAGGAAAATTGGCCGGATTGATCATATTTTTAAGGGAATGAGCGGTATTAAAGAGGCACAGGTGGTTCAGGATGCGCCTGATCATTGCACTATTAGAGTCGTCCCTCAGAGCTTAGACCCTAGTCCGAATCTGGGAGTGCTCCAGAACAATCTCTAAGCACGCACATACCAAGGTATGCAGGTTAACGTTGAGA
>DASSWD010000245.1:0-3663 GCA_035705335.1 Marinobacter sp.
CAAGCGGTTCTCGGCTTCTTGATAAAGGGCAGAGGCAACGCCTTTGCGGGCGTAGTTGGGTGCAGTGAACATCAGATCAATGTGGCCGTTGGGCTCAAAGGAAATAAACCCCGCCAGATGGTCGCCGTCTTCCGCGATGAGAGTCTCCAGGGAGTCCAGGCGGTCACGCCAGGTGTCCAGGTGTGGCGTGCGGGAGGCCCACGCATAGCGTTGGGTTTCATCGTAGGCGGTGGCGGTCAGTTGGTGAACCGATTCCGTAAACAGCCGGACCAGCGGGCTGAGGTCCTGGATACGGTATCCGCGAATGCTGATGGCGCTTTCCTGGGTCATGGTGCTTCAGTGTGCTTACCGGTTGCTCAACACAACGCCGGCATTTTCGCCGGCTACTTTCAGCAGCATACCGGCACTGACAGGAAAATCCAGCACGGCAATGATGAGTATCATTTAACGCCAGTCAGGGTCACATAACGTAAGCAGGCAGGAACGCCGCCAACTGATCCCAGAGTTCGTATATCGCGTCACTGGTTTCAGAGTCCACAACTCGTCTATGGACTGATCAGATCATTCGTTATTTTGAGCTGGGTCAAAACCATGTCGATGGTTCGGTTAGTCTGAAGTCAACGCTAACGATCCTCGAGGAGAATGCTGATGACAACCCAGGCAGGTGTGTGGATGGATTACCGCAAAGCCGTTGCAGTGATTCTGAACAACGGCCATGTTGACCTTAATATCATCGAATCCGAGACCGAGGCGCCGTCGAGATCAATAGTCAGACCAGTTAGGCGATAGCAATAAACCGCAAAAACACCCATTCGATAGGGTGGATATTTGACGCAGATCAGGATGTCAGCCGTCTCGATGGGTTATTTTGATAGTGATAGCTCAGGGAGGAAGCTGTAATGGTCACTTATAACGCCAAGTCGGCTGTGTTCATGCAGCAAGCCCCGTTTACCTCATTTTTCGTGGTAAAAAGCGGTTCGGTGAAGTCCATTCACGTAAACGAGCGCGGCGATGAGCGGATTCTCGGCTTCTATTTTCCCGGCGAACTGTTTGGCCTGGACGGACTGACCAACGGAACCTACGGGTGCACGGCTCTGGCCCTTGAGCGTTCCATGATCTGCCGGCTGAACATGGACCGCCTTGAAGAGCTGGGGGCAAAGCTTCCGCAAGTTCAGCATTATCGGCTCTCGCGGCGCGCCAGCCGCAGGAAAATCCTGCCTCATTATCGACGTTTACCATCCGGATTCTTGAAGTCACGGGTTCGGTAGCGGTCAGCATGAATGACCTGGCTCAACAGTAGCGGTATGCAGCACAAAGCCGCGCCAGATGCAGCGATCAGCCAGTCATCACGGTGCAGCGGTTGTACATGAACAAGCTCCGCCATCCACCGAATCTGAGTCATGATGACAGCGGACCCAATAGCCAGAGCAATCACAATGATTGAAGCCAGAGTCTGTCGCGGGCGCAGGGAAGCGGTTATGCCAGCGCCTGCCAGAATCAGGGTGGCCAGCGCCATGGAGCGGGCGTGCTCCACGTTAAGTCCGGTACCAAGACTGCGCTCGTAACTCCAGAACATCAATCCGGAGATGAGCAGGCCAGTCAGAACAATCACCGCGATCTCCGTGCCGTCGAATAGCCGTGTGCCGTCTCTTGGTATGTAGGGTTCGGGCATTCCGGCTGCCGTCGCTCCCTGAAACACCAGTAGCGCGGTTGGATGAATGATCAGCTCCAGCCAGACAAAAGGTATCAACGTGGTTCGTCTCAACCCACAGCAACTGGAGGTGTGGCAGCGGGCCATGCAGCCGTTGTGGGCGGAGTATGAACCCGTCATCGGTACCGACATCATCAACGCTGCCAGGCAGGCGGGCACGCTGAACTGATATTGAACCCGGCGCCGGTCGCTTGCGTATGTTGTGATTCGTCGAGCATCAGAAGGGTTCCCTGTGTCTACCAGCGTTCAAATGAGCGGCATTCACCTCGCATACCCCACCGAATCTGGCACCGTGTCGGTTCTTAACGATGCATCTCTGAGCGTACCGCCGGGGGAAACCCTCGCGATCACAGGCCCCTCCGGTAGCGGTAAAACCTCGCTGCTGTTGCTGCTTTCCGGCCTTCAACGGCCGGATCAGGGCGAGATTCTGGTGGGCGACCAGCGTTTGGGTGATATGAACGCCAACGCACTGGCCGACTGGCGCAGCGAACACCTAGGCATCGTGTTCCAATCGTTCCACCTGCTGCCGGGGCTGACCGCGCTGGGCAACGTCAGCCTGCCGCTGGAAATTGCCGGGGTTTCGTCGGCCCGGGAGAAGGCAAAAGCCATGCTGGATGCGGTTGGTCTTAACCATCGACTGGACCATTACCCGACACAGCTCTCCGGCGGCGAGCAGCAGCGGGTAGCCATTGCCCGGTCGCTGGTGCATCAGCCAAGCCTGCTGCTGGGAGACGAGCCCACCGGCAACCTGGACCAGAAAACCGGCGAAAAAGTGCTGTCGTTGCTGTTCGATCTGCACCAGGACACTCATTCCACCCTGATTCTGGTCACCCACGATGAACGGGTTGCCCAGCGCTGCCAGCACCGGGTGCGGATGGAAGGTGGGCGCCTCCATGCCGGATAACCGCCCAACCCGCAAGGGCACCAGCCTCGCCTGGATGCTAAGATTTGCCATCACCGATTTGCGCTCCCGCATTTCAGCGCTGAAAGTCTTTCTTGCCTGCCTGGTTCTGGGCGTCACTCTGGTGGCGGCCACGGCCAGCCTTTACCGAGTGGTGGAAGAAAGCCTGCTGGCCGACACCCGCGCTTTGCTGGGTGGCGATGTGGAGCTGGACACCGGCGAAGCATTGCCAGACAACGTTCTGGACTGGATTGAATCCCGGGGCCAGCTATCGCTGGTGCGCGAGTTCGACACCATCGTCAGCAGCCCGGCTGGAGACGGCTTTTTCCGTGCCGAAATTCTGGTTCCTGACGGCGCCTACCCGCTGTATGGGGATTTACAGCTCTCCCCGGACCAGTCGCTGAGCGACCTGACGGCTGAAACCGACGGCCAGTGGGGCGCGGTCATTGATCCACTGCTCGCCGAGCGACTGAATCAGGGCGTCGGCGATGAGCTTCAGCTTGGCTCTGCCACGTTCATCATCACCGGCCTGATCGAATCTCAGCCCGACCGCAACCTGAACGCTAACTGGCGTGGCCTGCCGGTGATGATCTCTGAGCAGGCCGTGGGGGCCACTGGCCTGATTCGCCCCGGCAGCCGCGTGGACTATGAATACCGCATCCAGACCGATCAGGACCTGGATGCCTGGCTGGACGACTTCGAGCAGGCGTTCCCGGGCTCACGGTGGGACATCACCACTTTCGCCCAGCGCAGCGAGCGCATCGCCGAGCGGTTGGACCAGATTGCCACGGCGCTGATCTTGATTGCCTTCACCACGCTGTTTATTGGCGGCCTGGGTGTGGCTAACAGTATCCACGCTTACCTGGAAGAAAAACTGGGCACCATCGCAACCCTGCAAACCCTCGGTCTGCGCCGCAAACCCATGGTGGGTATTTACCTTCTGCAGGTGGGCATGCTGGGCAGTCTGGCGGGGTTGATTGGCGGTGCCATCGGGCTTGGCCTGTCCGCCGTTGCCATCAGTATCGCCGGCGAATCCTTTGATCTTGCCGGC
>DASSWD010000246.1:0-4551 GCA_035705335.1 Marinobacter sp.
ATCGACTCTGCCGTTACCCTGGCGGTTGCGGTGGATGCCCTTGGCAATGACCGGGTGCGGGCGGTGATGATGCCGTTCCGTTATACCTCCAGCATGAGCCTGGAAGATGCCGAAGCAGAAGCCCATGCACTGGGTGTGCAATACGATGTGTTCTCCATTGAGCCCATGTATGACGCTTTTATGGCTGCCCTGGCTGAGCCGTTCGAAGGCACCCGCCCGGACACCACCGAGGAAAATCTGCAGGCCCGCCTGCGCGGTGTGCTGCTGATGTCGTTGTCCAACAAGTTCCGGTCGCTGGTGCTGACCACGGGCAATAAGAGCGAGATGGCGGTGGGGTACTCCACGCTCTATGGCGACATGGCCGGTGGCTTTGATGTGCTGAAAGATGTGCCCAAAACGCTGGTGTTCCGCCTCGCCCGATACCGCAACAGCCTGTCGCCGGTGATCCCGGAGCGGGTGATCACCCGGCCACCGTCCGCGGAATTAGCGCCGGATCAGAAAGATGAGGACAGCCTGCCCGGCTACGACGTGCTCGACCAGATTCTGAATCTGTACGTAGAGCGGGATTTCAGTGCCGATGCGATTGTCGCCGAGGGCTTCGAGCGGGCGGATGTGGAGCGGGTAACCCGCCTGGTGGACATCAATGAGTACAAGCGTCGTCAGGCGCCGATTGGTGTCCGGATTACCGAGCGCGGCTTTGGCAAAGATCGTCGGTACCCGATTACCAACGGCTGGAAAATCGGGCGCTGAAGCGCCCGTTTTTGATCCCTGGCTGGTTTATTCGTCGCCCATCAGCCCGAAGGTGACCACGTTGGTCAGCGAGCGGTTCTCACGTACGATGCTGCTGGGCTGATATTCCCCGTTGTCACTGAACGCGTCGCTGTCTGGGAAGTTTTCCCGTAACAGGGCGATGGAGTCACTGGCGCCTTTCTTCAAATCCAGAAACCGGAAGGTATCGGCGAGAATGATCAATGCTTCTTCAACGGCAGGCGACGTCGGGAAGTTTTCAACGATATACCGCGCCCGGTTGTTGGCCGCAAGGTAGGCCTCCCGGCGAAGGTAATAGTTGGCTACGTGCAATTCGAGTTCCGCCAGGCGATTGCGGATTGCTACCATGCGCTGGCGGGCATCGGCCGCGTAGGCGCTGGCGGGGAAGCGGTTCAGCAGCTCGGTAAAGTCCTCGAAAGCCTGGAGTTGCTCGCCCGGGTTGCGTGCTGAAATATCAATCGGGAAGTAGCGCGCGGCCAGCCCCAGGTCCAGGTTGTAGGAGGCGAGGCCGCGCATGTAAAGCGCGTAATCCAGGTGCTCGCTCTGGGGGTTCAGGCGCATGAATCGATCAGCCGCCGCGCGGGCACCCTCAAGATCCAGATTCTGGTACCGGGCATAGATCAGGTCCAGTTGGGCCTGTTCGGCATATCGGCCAAACGGATAGTAGGTCTCCAAAGCGTCCAGATTTTGCTCGGCTTCGTTGAAGTTGCCGGAGTTCATGGCCCGGCGGGCGTTTTCGTAGTAGGTCTGTTCCGGCAGCACTTCCACGTCTTTCTGGGGGGAGGCACAACCCGCCGCCAGAACCAGGGTGGTGGTGATGAACAACAAACGCACAACTGATCTCATGCCGGAATCCCGTATAATGGTGTGATCAAAACAAGTCGCCATTGTAACGGGGATGCCTGCCCATGTGCAGTGCCCAGCGAAAACCGGCGATTAATCTTTCTGAAACGTAACCTCGCCGGTTGCTCTGGCAGGTTACCCGGCAAACTTCATTAACCCGAGATACTGAGGCGCAATGTCTTCCAGCCCCCGAATTACCGGCCAGTTTTCCATTCCTCCTGAGCTCAGCGACAAACGCCTGGACCAGGCCGCCGCCGAACTGATACCGGAGCATTCACGGTCAAGATTGCAAGCCTGGATCAAAAGCGGCGCTCTGACCGTCAACGGCCAGGTGCGCAAGCCCCGGGACAAGGTCATGCTGGACGACCAACTGAAACTGGATGCGGAACCGGAAGCCCAGGTCACCTGGGAAGCCGAGGCCATTGAGCTGGACATCGTCTATGAAGACGAGCATCTGCTGGTGATCAACAAGCCGGCTGGCCTGGTGGTTCATCCTGCTGCCGGGCACGCCGATGGCACACTGGTGAATGCGCTGCTGAATCATGCGCCGGAAGTCGAAAATCTGCCCCGGGCCGGCATTGTGCACCGGCTGGACAAGGATACCTCCGGGATTATGGTGGTCGCCCGCAGCCTGATTGCCCACACGTCATTGGTCGAACAGTTGCAAACCCGTACCATGGGGCGGGAGTATGAGGCCGTGGTGGTCGGCTCGTTGACCGGCGGCGGCAGCGTGGATGCGCCCATTGGCCGGCACCCGCAGGATCGCAAGCGCATGGCGGTGGTCTCGTCGGGCAAACCGGCGGTCACGCATTACCGGCTGGTGGAGCGTTTTGCCGCTCACACCCACGTTCGCTGTAAACTGGAAAGTGGCCGCACTCACCAAATCCGTGTGCACATGACTCACGTACGCCACCCGTTGGTGGGTGACCCGGTGTACGGTGGGCGCCTGCGCTTGCCCAAAGGCACCACCGAGGCGCTCAGAGCCGTGTTGGCCGGGTTCCATCGCCAGGCTCTGCACGCCCAGAAGCTGACACTGGAGCACCCGGAAACCGGCGAAACCCTGAGTTGGGAAGTGCCGCTGCCGGAGGATATGGTGCACCTGATAACGGCGTTGCGGCAGCACGCCCGGGAGCTGGAAGATCGTGATTTCTGACAACAACACCCTCAAGCCCGGCTGGCGCGTGCCCGACAACGTGCGCGCATTGTCGACTACCCGCCGCGGCGGAGTCAGTGCCGCGCCCTGGGAGTCCCTCAACCTGGGTCACCACGTCAACGATGTCGCCGAACACGTCGCGGAGAATCGACAGCGGCTGGCGCAGCACGCCGGCCTGGCGGTGGAGAACATCGGCTGGCTGAATCAGGTTCATGGCACAAGCGTTGTCGAACTCAGCCCGGGCAACGCCAGTGCGCTGCCCGAGGCCGACGCCAGCTATACCCGTCAGCCCGGTATCGCCTGTGCCATTCTGTCCGCAGACTGCCTGCCGATAGTGCTGGCGGACAACGCCGGGACCGTGGTGGGGGCCGCCCATGCCGGCTGGCGCAGTCTGTGTGGCGGGGTGATTGAGCAACTGATTGGAGCCATGAACGTGCCCGGTGCCGAGCTGAATGCCTGGCTTGGGCCGGCCATCGGGCCGGATCAATTTGAAGTGGGCCCGGAAGTGCGGGAAGCGTTTCTGGGGCAAGACGAGGGCGCCCACCTTGCGTTTCAGACCCGGGGTGCCCGGGCCGGCCATTATCTCGCGGACATCTACTGCCTGGCACGGCGCAGGCTGGCGCGGATAGGAGTCGAGGCGGTTTCCGGGGGTAGCCTGTGCACTGTCAATGACCGGGACTGGTTTTTTTCCTATCGTCGCGACGGCCAGACTGGCCGCATGGCGACGCTGGTCTGGCTGAAATCCTGATCACCGTCAATTTTCTGACGAACATGGCGCCCCCGAGCTTGAAGTCCCACCCCGTGCCCCTACATTGAAAGTCAAAGCAAGCCAATACATCGCCACCATCGGCGATCTGGCCCGTCAGAACGTTCGGGGATGTGCACATGAGAATCGACAAACTCACCAGTAAACTGCAATCCGCGCTGGCCGACGCTCAGTCGCTGGCGGTGGGCAAAGACCATAATTTCATCGAGCCGGTGCACCTGATGCAGGCCCTGCTTGACCAGCAGGGTGGCGCGATCAAGCCGCTTCTGAAGCAGGTAGGCGTTGAGCCCGGCCGGGTCCGCCAGGCCATTGCCAAAGAAGTCGATAACCTGCCGGTAGTGCGCGGCAATGCCGGTGATGTGTCCATGTCCAACGACATTGGCCGCCTTTTCAACATCACCGACAAGCTCGCCCAGAAGCGCGGCGACCAGTTCATCTCCAGCGAGCTGGTGCTTTTGGCTGCACTGGAAAACCGGGGCTCGCTCGGGCGTATTCTGCGGGAGCAGGGCGTCGACAAAGCGGCTCTGGAAAAGGCGATTGATGAGGTTCGCGGCGGCGAGTCGGTGAACGACGCCAGTGCGGAGGAAAGCCGGCAGGCGCTCTCCAAGTACACCATCGACCTGACCGAGCGCGCCGCCGCTGGCAAGCTGGACCCGGTGATTGGCCGGGACGATGAGATTCGCCGCACCATCCAGGTGTTGCAGCGCCGGCGTAAAAACAACCCGGTACTGATTGGTGAGCCGGGGGTGGGCAAGACGGCCATTGTTGAGGGTTTAGCCCAGCGTATTGTGAATGGGGAGGTGCCTGAGGGTCTAAAGAATAAAAAAGTGCTGTCCCTCGACATGGGTTCCCTGATCGCCGGCGCCAAATTTCGCGGTGAATTTGAGGAACGCCTGAAAGCCGTGTTGAACGAGCTGGCCAAGCAGGAAGGTCAGATCATCCTGTTCATCGACGAGATCCACACCATGGTGGGCGCTGGCAAGGCCGAGGGTTCCATGGACGCCGGCAACATGCTCAAGCC
>DASSWD010000247.1:0-6147 GCA_035705335.1 Marinobacter sp.
GGGGGGGTCCGTGATAACCGAAGCTGGCACAGATCATCACCAGGCCAGCTTCGCTAAAAGCAAGAATCGGGAGAACTGACTCCGGTGGCGGGTCATTCGCTGGCAGGGCGTTCCACCACCTTGCGTTTGCCTTTGGCGCAGCGGGCCAGGGCCTTTATGCCGTCGGCGTCGAAGGCGTCCACCCGGATGACGTCGTAGAGCGCGGTCATTGCCTCTTCCAGTTTCGGGCATTCGTCGGCTTTCACGATGCCCTGGGCGCAGGCCCAGTCCACCAGCTCTTTGCGCTGATGGCCCATCAGCAGGTCTATGCCACCCAGTTCGTCCTCATCGCGATTGCGCAGGGCATCGTGCAGGCGGTGGCGTACATCGGCGGTCTCCAGCGCCAGTGAGTAGGCGTTGAGCACCCGGCCCAGTGAGTCGTCCGGATCCTTGTTGATGAAGGTGCCCCGGGTGATCCTCGCACGCAGCGGGGTGTCGCTGACGATGCTGTCTGCCACTTTGGTGCCGAGGGCGTCGCTGGGGCCGTTCAGGCCGGTAGCTCCCAGCGGGAACACCAGCAGTCGCAGGGGCCAGCGCAGAGCCGGCACCGGGAAGTTGATGATGGCCTCGCGCAGGGAGTGTTGCAGGTCCCGCAGGCAGGTGCGCAGGCACCATTCCACGATGGGCCGCTGGTCTTCCGGGTAGCCTTCCTCGTGCCACTGTTTGATCACGGCGGTGGCGTAATACAGGTGCACCAGGCAGTCGGCCATGCGGCCAGACAGCCGCTGGCGGGCCTTCAGCCCGCCTCCCACAGACAGCAGGGTGACGTCGGTCATCAGGGCAAAGGCGGCAGAAAAGCGCCCGAGCTGGCGGTAGCAGCCCTGGATGTTGCCCTGGCGCGGGGCGACCTCCAGCCAGCCTTTGCTGAGCCCGAGCACAAAGGCGCGCAGAGCGTTGCGGGTGGTGTGGGCCAGGTGGCGGTAGAAAATGCCGTCGAATTTCTCCACGGCCTTGTCTTCATCGGCCATGCCTGCCGCTTCGATTTCCTCAACAATAAACGGATGGCAGCGGATGGCGCCCTGGCCGAACACCATCAGGCTGCGGGTCAGGATGTTGGCACCTTCTACGGTGATGCCGATGGGCACGGCCTGATAGGCCCGGGCCAGGAAGTTGCGCGGCCCGGTGATCACGCCCCGGCCAGCGACCACGTCCATGGCGTGGTTGATGACAATGCGCATCAGGTCGGTGTTACGGTATTTCAGCACCGCCGAGGGCACCGATGGCCGAACGCCGCGGTCGAGCATGCCGGCGGTGAGCAGGCGGGCGGCGTCCATCATGTAGGTGTAGCCGGCGATGGGCTCCAGGGCTTCCTGAACGCCCTCAAACTGGCTGATCGATCGGCCAAACTGTTCCCGGGTGTAGGCATAGGCGCCCGTCGCCAGACTGGCCACCTTGCCGGCACCGGTGCCCAGCGCCGGCAGGGAAATGGAGCGGCCGATGGACAGGCACTCGAGCAGCATGGTCCAACCTTTGCCCAGCATATCCTGGCCGCCGATGACCTGGGTCATGGGAATAAACACCCCCTCGCCCCAGGTCGGCCCGTTCATGAACACGGTGTTCATCGGCAGGTGCCGGGCACCGGCATTGACGCCGTCGGTGTCCCGGGGCACCAGCACGCAGGTCACACCAATTTCATCCTGCTCGCCGACCAGGCCGTCCGGGTCATAGACCTTGATGGCCAGGCCAATCAGCGTCGCCACCGGCGCCAGGGTGATGTAGCGCTTGTTCCAGGTGACTTTCAGGCCCAATACTTCCTCACCGTTCCACTGGCCCTTACAGACAATCCCTTTATCGGGGATGGCACCGGCGTCGGAACCGGCCACCGGGGAGGTCAGGGCGAAGCACGGAATCTCCTCGCCGCCGGCCAGGCGCGGCAGGTAATGCCGCTTTTGCTCATCGGTGCCGTAGTGCATCAGCAGCTCACCCGGGCCCAGGGAGTTGGGCACCATCACGGTGACCGCGGCCGATACGCTGCGGGTCGAGATCTTCATCACGATTTCGGAATGGGCGGTGTTGGAAAAGCCCAGGCCACCGTCTTCCCTGGGGATCACCAGCCCGAAGAAGCCCTTGCTGCGGATGAATGTCCAGACCTTGTCCGGCAGATCGTAATGTTCGTGGGTGATCTGCCAGTCGTCCAGCATATTGCACAGCTCTTCCACCGGGCCGTCCAGAAAGGCCTGTTCTTCGCTGGTCAGGTGAGTGGGCCTGGCATCGAACAGTTTGTTCCAGTCCGGCTTACCGGAGAACAACTCGCCGTCCCAGTCGACAGAGCCGGATTTCAGCGCCTCGGCTTCGGTTTCGGAGAGTTTCGGCAGGCGGCTGCGCACCCAGCCCAGCAGGGGCCGGCTGAGTTTGTCCAGGCGCAGGTCACCGGGCAGGGTGATCAACAGGGCCAGCGCCAGCAGCACGCCGCTGGCCAGAAAACTCAGCAGGTGCCAGTCGTCCTGGGCCGCACCCATCAGGGTGGCAATGGCCATCACCACCGCCGCAGGCATGCCGCCAACACTGAAGTAGATCAGCACCAGGGCACTGAGAAGCAGAAAAAGCACGCTCATGAAAAGACCTCCGTATCAGTCAACCTGCAAAGGGGATGCCCTTAACCATCGGCCAAACCCTGGCCGCTTTCAAGGTGAACGCTGTGAAGATTGGCGAACTGTGATGCGGGGCTACACGTAGCCGGCGCTGAATACCAGGCCGAGAACAATAGGCATCACTACCAGGCTGCCAAGGTTACTTAGCAGCACCAGCGAGGCCACCGTCTGGGGCTCCTGCTGGTACTGCTCGGCCACCATGTAGTTGAGTACCGCCGGCGGCAGGGCGGCAAACACCCACAGGCAGGCGACTTGCAGGGCCGGCAGGTCGAGAATCGCAATCATCGGCCAGGCCAGAAGCAGGCCGCTCAGGGGGCAGGCGATGGCGCCAATCATGCCCATCTTCCAGTCCCGGAAGTTGATGTCCAGCATGCGCACGCCCAGAGCGAACAGCATCAGCGGAATGCACACGCCGCCGAGCATGTTCAGGGTTTCCAGCAGCCAGCCGGGCAGGGCCACGCCGCTGAAATTGACCGCCAGGCCGGCGATGCTGGCGAACACGATGGGCAGGCGCAGGCGCTGCAGGATGGAGGTGTGTGGGTCCAGCATGTACAGGCCCACGGAGAAATGCAGCAGCATCTCGACAATAAACAGCACAATCGCCGCCGGCAGCGCGGCCTCGCCAAACGCAAACACCAGCAGCGGAATGCCCATATTGCCGGAGTTGTTGAACATCATCGGTGGCAGGAAGGTTTTCAGGTTCAACTTCAGTACTTTGGCCACCGGATACAGCAAAATGCCCGAGCCCAGCACAATCACCGTCGCCCCCAGGGCCAGGCCGGCGTACTCCTGTAGCGGCGCCTGCTGGTCGGCCAGCACGGCAAACACCAGCATGGGCACGAACAGCTCCATGTTGAGCACGTTCAGGCCCTGAATGTCCGGGGTGCGGTAGCGGCCATAGAGCGCGCCGCAACCGGCAATCAGGAAAACCGGCAGGAGAGTGGACAGGATCTGGCCAATCATCAAAAGGCTCCGAGGGGTCTGGGTAAAAGTTGTTATTGTTGCCTGGAATAAACCGTTAGGTTCGCAAGTAATAGGTCGGATGGGCAAGCGAAATTGACAGATCTTCGACCAAAGCCGGAGGCGCGTTGTCTCAGCGGCGGTGTGCTCTCACAATAGGCTCTCTGTTGAATAGCCCGGGAGCGACCTGTGACCCTTGACTTTGACACCCCGATCCCCCGTGAACACACCGCTGCCGTCAAGTTTGACGCCCGCCAGGCGGTGTTTGGCCGTGCCGATGTGATTCCGGTGTGGGTCGCCGACATGGACTTCGCCGCCCCGGCTGCCGTTACCCGGGCGCTGCGGGCGCGGGCAGAACACCCGGTTTACGGCTACACGCTGTTTCCGGACTCGATGTATCAGGCCATGATGGACTGGTTTGGCCAGCGCCACGGGTGGCAGATTGAGCGGGAGTGGATTGTCATGGCACCCGGCGTGGTGCCGTCCCTGAACGCTGCCTGCATGGCCTACGCCGGCGCGGGTGAGGGGGTGATCATCCAGCCGCCGGTGTACCCGCCGTTTTTCAGCTCGGTACAGCAAAGCGGTCGCCGGGTGATCGAAAACCCGCTGGTTGAAGACGCCAACGCGCCCGGCGGCTATCGCATGGATCTGGAGCATCTGGAGCAGTGCGCTGCCCGCGCCGATGCCCGCCTGTTGCTGCTGTGTTCACCCCACAACCCGGTGGGCCGGGTGTGGACCGGGGAGGAGCTACAGGCGGTTCTGGACATTGCCCGCCGGCACCATCTGGTGGTGCTGTCGGACGAGATCCACTGCGACCTGACATTCCCCGATGCCCCCGCCCACACAGTGCTGGCCAACCTGCCCGGCGCTGAGCAGACGGTGGTCACCGCCGTAGCACCGAGCAAAACCTTCAACATGCCGGGGCTGGGGCTGTCGGCCATGGTGATTCCGGACCCGGAACGCCGCCGGGCCCTGAAAGCGGTGTTCGACTCTTTGCACCTGCCCCAGTGTAACCCGTTCAGTATTGCCGGCTTTGAGGCCGGTTACCGGGAGGGAGGTCCATGGCTGGAGGCGCTGCTGGCGTACCTGCAGAACAACCGGGATTACGTTTGCCAGACGGTAGCCCGGGATCTGCCGGGCATTACAGTATCAGCCCCGGAGGGCACTTACCTGATGTGGCTGGATTGCCGGGGGCTGGGCCTGGATGACGCAGGCCTGAAACGGTTTTTTATAGAGGAAGCGGGCGTTGGCCTGAACCCCGGGCTGACCTTTGGCCAGCCCGGCAGTGGTTTTATGCGGCTGAATATCGGTTGTCCGTGGGCGACCCTGGAGGCAGTGATCGACCGCCTGGCCAGGGCCATTCAGCGCCGCAGCTGACCGGTTTACGGGGTGGTGTTGGCGCAGTGCTCTGGCACGGGCTCCCAGCGAGGTGGTTCCCGGGTGCCGGGCATGTCGCCGTTGGTAGGCCGGATGGCCTCCCAGACCATGCCGCCATGGGTGGTCAGGCTGCCGACCGTATAGCTGCGGGCGAAAAGCCAGGGGTCGGGGACTTCGCACAGGCCTTCGTCGGCGGTCCCTTCAGTACCGGTGCCTTGCGGTTGTGCAGTCGGTGCACGGGTGCCCATCGGGTCAAGCTCAATCATCCTTCCCGGTTGATCGTCTGGCCGGGTTTGCTTCTGGGCAGTGCCGGGCTCATCGGTCGGTTCCGGACGGCTTCCGCCGCATTCCGGGGTATCCCTGAGTTCCCGCCAGTCAAAGGTTATGCCCGGCTGCTTGCCCTCGTGCAGCGCCCGGGACTCGTACCAGGTGTCTTGGTAGTAGACCACGGACCCTTCCGGGTAGTAGCGACTGGGTATCCATTCGGCGTCCTCGGGATTACAGGGTTCAGCCAGGGCCGGCGCAGCCAGACCGGCTCCCATCAGCAGGGCCAGGCAAGTGCCGGCCAGGCGGCGGTAGCGTTGAATATCAGGCATCGTTGTCTCCCGTCGTGTTCTGTGCATTAGCGGCGGCAGGGGTTTTTGCCCTGCGCCCGGTGCGGGTGGCCAGCAACAGGCCCGCCAGAATCAGCAGCCCGCCCGTCACATGGAACAGCCCCAGGGACTCTCCCAGAAAAATCGTTGCCAGTACTGAAGCAAATACGGGCGTCAGGTACATAAAGATGGCCGACCGGGTCGGGCCGATGGTCTGGACCCCATGGTTCCAGAATGCGTAAGCCAGAATACCGGGGAAGATGGCAAAGTAAAGCAGCGGCAGGGCGGTGTCTTGAGACAGCTCAAACCCGCCTTTGAAAAACCACAAGTCCACCAGGTAAAACGGCAGGATCACCAGCGTGCCCAGCAGGATCTGGGTGGTCAGGAAGGTCAGTGCAGGCAGCGGCACCGCCTGGCGCCGCAGCAACACCGAGAACAGCCCCCAGCTGAACACCGCCGCCACCATGATCACGTCGCCGGCCTGCGCCTGAAAGCCCGTCAACACCGACAGGTCGCCACGGGCCACCACTGTCAGAATGCCAAGAATGGCCAGGCCAATGCCAATGGCTTGCAGCGGCCGTGTGCGG
>DASSWD010000248.1:0-5028 GCA_035705335.1 Marinobacter sp.
TGTCATCAGGTGCTGTCGGGCGACCTGGCACGGCTGCGAAGCCATCTTGAGCAACCAGCCGCCACTCAGGCAGAGCTGGCCTGCCAGTAAACGTCAGTTACCTCGTCACCGGCAAATCGCACGAGGTGGGAGGCCACCACCCGGCCCAGTTCCTCGAGCTCCCCAGTGGTCGGTGCCTGGCATTCCAACGTCAGTTGCTGGTCCCGGGCCACCAGGCGGCATTCACCGATGGAGAACACCAACCTGCCTTCATGCTCATCCCAGGTCGCCTCAATCTTGTGGCGGAAATGCTTGCACAGGCGGTTGATCAGCCGGCTCGGTTGTTCGGTGGTGACGTGGGCAGTGATGGCATGCATGTCAAACTCCTTCATGATTTATGGATACACATCGGCTGGCAGAGCATGGTCGGCCAGAACCATGGGATAGCCGCGGGAACACTGTTCGATTCTGGCTTCAATGCCGTACGTCCGGGCCAGTAGGGCCGGCGTAAGCACGGTCTCTGGCGGTCCCAGCTGGGCCTTACCGCCGGGCTCCAGAACCAGCACCTGGTCGCAGAAGCGCAGGGCCAGGTTCAGATCGTGACTGGCCACCAGCGCAATGGCGTTCCGGCCGGTGGTCGCGGTGCGCACGGCATTAAGCACGTTCAGTTGCCAGTGCAGATCCAGCGCGCTGGTGGGTTCATCCAGCAAGAGCAGCGGCGTCTCCCGCACCAGGACCTGCGCCAGGCCCACCATCTGGCGCTGGCCTCCCGACATTTCCGACAGTCGACGCAGCGCCAGATGGCGGATACCCAGTTCAGTGAACACCCGCTCGATGGCCTGTTCGGTGGCCGCCCGCGACCAGTCTGCCCGGGCGGCTCGACAGGCACTGAACACGGTTTCGTACGCCACCAGTGGAATGGCCTGGGGCAGCGGCTGGGGTAGATAGCCAATGCGCCGAACCCGTTCGTGGCCAGACACATTCGACAGATCATGCCCCTCCAGGGCCATCAGCCCCAGGGCCGGTAACACCCCCGCCAGGGATTTCAGCAGCGTCGACTTGCCCACCGCGTTGGGGCCGACCACCGCCACCAGAGACCCCCCGGGCACCTCCGGTAACGACAGGTCACGGAACACCGGCTGACGGCGGTAACCGGCGGTGACGTTCTGCAGCAACAGGCTCATAGCGCAGCCCTCCGGCTGCGGCCAACAATCAGCGCCAGAAACAGCGGAATGCCCACCAGCGCGGTCACGATGCCCACCGGCAAGACCACACCGGGCACCAGCAGTTTGCTGGCAATGGATGACAAGGAAAGCAGCAGGGCGCCGGCCAGCGCACTGCCCGGCAGCAGAAAGCGGTGGTCTTCGCCCAGCATCAGGCGGGCAATGTGGGGCGCTACCAAGCCAATGAATCCGATCTCGCCGACGAATGCCATGGCGGCAGCAGTCAGCAGGCTGACCCGCATCAGCACAATCAGCCGCAAGCGCTCGACCCGGATACCCAGACTGCGCGCCTGTTCCTCACCACTGCGCAACAGGGTCATGGCCCAGGCGTTACGCAGGGAAAACGGCAGGCACACCACCAGCACCCCGGCCACAATCGCCACTTTGTCCAAAGACGCGCGGGCCAGGCTGCCCATGGTCCAGAACACAATCTGCTGCACCGATTCGGCGTCTGCCACGAACTGGATCAGCCCGACCACAGCGTTGATGCCAAACAACAGCGCAATGCCGAACAGCACCACGGCGTTAACCGACGCTCCAAGAATCCGGGACAACAGCAGAATCAGCAACGAGGCGGCCGCGGCAAAAACGAAGGCGGACAGCGGTAGCAATACGTGTACGGCCAGACCAAATACGGAAAGATTGAAGGCAATCACCAGGGAGGCCCCCAACGTGGCCGCTGCACCAACCCCAAGGGTATAAGGGCTGGCCAGGGGATTGTTCAGAACGGTCTGCATTTCAGCCCCCGCCAACCCCAGACAGGCGCCGACGGCCACCGCCATCAGGGCATAGGGCAACCGGATGTCCTGAATGATCACACGGGTACCCGCGTCGAGCTGCCCCGGATTCAGCAGCCCGTGCACCACATCCGCCAGGCCCAGCATGGACGGCCCCGACGCCACATCAACCAGCAGGGCCGCCACCGCCGCCATGGCAAGCCCGATCACGCAGATCAGGCGGCGAAACACAAAATGCCGGTATTGTGACGCCAGGGTAGCGGAGGTCTGAGCCGCTGGGCCCGTGCCAGCGGTGCGGCTGTTCATGATCGCCCCTCGTCACCGGTAATCCAGTAAACACCCTCCAGCGGTACCGGCTGGAAGCGCTGGAAGAAGGTCTTCAGCGTTGCCTTCGGGTCCATGTCCGCGAAGGCCTCGGGATGAAACCAGCGCGCCAGCGCCTGAACCGCCACCACGTTCATTGGCGTGTTGTAGAAGTGATGCCACAGGGCAAAAGTATCGCCTTCCCGTACCGGGCGTACCGCCCGCAGCCCCGGCCGGTCTGTTGCACGATTGAGTGAGCTCCGGGCCGACTCGGCGTCGACTCCGGCACCGAGCATCACGTAGGGACTGCGTGACTCCGAGCTCTGGTAGCGCCTGGACCCGATCGCCGTGGCCACGTAGCGGTCCGGCGGCTGTGTAATCAGGTACTCCAGGTTCACCACGCCACTGACCCCCGGCACCCGGCCCGCTGCCACGTTGCGCCCGCCGGCCGCTGCCACCAGCGGGCCCAACATGCCATTCACCATGGTCTCACAGCAGGTATCGTGCAGCCCCAGCCGGCTGTGCAGAAACACCCCGGGCCATTGCTCCGGTGGGATGCGATCCACCACGCTGGTGACCCGCTCCAGCTGCTCCTGATAGAACGAATTGAAGGCCCGGGCTTCCGATTCCCGCCCGAGAATCCGGCCCAGAAGAGTGATACTGCGCGGGGTATTAACCAGCGGATCCTGTCGGAAATCGATAAACACCACGGTGACACCGGCACGCTCAAGCCGATCAATCAGGGCCCGGTTGTGAGCGCCAGGGCCGTGGCCTTCGACACTGAAAATGGCGAGATCGGCGCCCATGTCCAGTACGCTCTCGAGGCTGAAGCTGTCGGCCGAGGCGTGACCCACCCGGGGAACCTCTGCCAGCTCCGGAAACCGGTCCAGATACTGGCCATAGCCGCCGGGATCGGTCTGCTCGAAATCCGGCAGCATCCCCACCAGCCGGTCCGTGACAGACGCGCCCTCCAGAATAGCGAGCGCAGGAAGGTACCGGCTCTCTCCCAGCACGATGGCGGTGACCCGTTCGGGCAGGGTTACCGTGCGGCCAGCCAGATCGGTGACCTGCCGCTCAGCCTGAACCAGCCCGGAGAGCATCATCAGGGTGCCGCCCAGAAGGGCGGCCAGACTCTGAGAAAATCGCATCAATCGCCTCAGAACCGCAGGGCCAGGCCCAGCCGGATGTCCCGGCCCGGCTCGGGCATGCCGACAATACCCTCGTAGTCCGGAATGGCCTGGTAATCGGCGTTGCTGGCGTGATCCAGGTACTGCTTGTCGCCGACATTTTTCACCGTCAGGGTCAGGCGCAGGTCCTCACTGCCGGTAGGCAGCCAATGCACGAACACGTCGTGCACGCCATAACCGGGTTTATCAATGGTGCCGACGGACGTTTCCAGGTTGGCAATACCCTGGACAAACCGGCCCTGCCAGCCAAACTCCAGGTCACGGTCCCAGCGGTAGGACAGATCGGCAGTCCAGGTGTCGCCGATGGTGTTGCCCAGCAGGTTATGTTCGTAAACCGTCAGTGGCTGGCCATCCACCTCGGCATCGTTGCTGTGGAAGCTGAGGCCCGCGTTCAGGGCATTCCAGCGATACCCTGTGCGAATCAGGTAACCGTCAGACTCCAGGTCACCGATGTTCTGATAGACAATCGGTCCAAACAGAGGGTCGGCAATGGCATCCCTCACCTCCTGGCGGTAAACCTCCCCGGACAGGCTGAAATCCCCCGCCACATAGTCAAAGCCTACCTCTGTATTGCGAGCCTTTTCACCCTGCAGGTCTGGGTCGTTGGCCGACCCCTCGAGCTTGAACGTGTCGTGGGTGGTGGGGCCGCGGAACGCCTCGGCGTACCCGGCCTTGAGCGTGAGCCCGGTCAGCACTTCCCAGGCCAGGTTAGCGTTGGGGCTGACCTCGCTTTCCTCGAACCGCTGTTCGTTGTTGTCCCGCAGGCGGTACTCGTCATAACGGGCGCCGGCGCTGAGCAGCAGGCTGCGAGTCAGCCAGACATCGCCCTGGAGGTAAACACCGGTGACATCGCCGGTTTCCTCCTCGGCACGGGGATCGTCCGCGTAGCCGGCATTCGCTTTGTCTTCCCGGTAGTCGACGCCGTAGGTCAGGCTGTGATCACCGATGTGGCTGGTGTTTCGAAGATCGCCGCCCACGCTGCGGGCATCGCCGAAATACCGGCCCCAGCGATCCACCACGTTCTGCTCAATGTCGGATTCGGTGTGGTAAAGGGTCAGGTCCAGATCGACCAACAAGTTGTCCGCAGGCGCGTAACCGTAATTGAGGGTAGTCGTATCGCGGCGACCGTCCATGTCATACAGCCGGTTGAAACCGCTGACAATCCATTGCGGGCGCTGTGGGCGCTCGCCTTCGTCGGTGCGGACCTCGTGGCTCAGCTTCAGGGTTTGATCGCCGGACAACTGGCCCACCACCTTGGCAAACCCCAGTTGTTGCCGGGCATCGGTGCCGGCCACCCGGTCACCATTACCGTCCTTGTAACGCTCCTGGTCGGTCTGACTGATTGATACCAGGGTGCTCCAGGTGTCGTTCAACCGGCCAAACAGCGTTGAACTGGCCTTGTAACCATCACTGTTGGAAAAGGAACCCAGCTTGACCAGGGCGCCAACGTTCTCACCTGGGCGCAGCAGGTCTTCCGGGTCTTTGGTGACGAAGCGGATGGAGCCACCCAAAGCGCCCGCGCCGGCAGTGGCCTTGCCGGCCCCGGCGTCCACTTCAACGCGTTTCAGCAGTTCCGGTTCAATGGCCAGTCGGCCGGTG
>DASSWD010000249.1:0-3525 GCA_035705335.1 Marinobacter sp.
GAAGTGGTGCTGCTGGTGGTCCCCGCCGACGGCCAGACCGTCACCACGGAACTCAGCAAAACCCTGAAAAGCCGAATCCGCGAAGGCGCCAGCCCAAGGCACGTACCCAAACACATCGTGCAGGTGCCCGACATTCCCTACACCCGTAGCGGCAAAAAAGTGGAACTGGCGGTGGCGAGGCTGATCAACGGCTCCAAAAAAGCCGACAACCGGGACGCCCTCGGCAACCCGGAAGCCCTGGACCAGATCCGCGATCGGTTACAGGAAGAAGGCCTGCTGCCGGCGACAATCTGACGTGGATGACGGCATTTTGTTAACAAAATGCCGTCGATACGTGCTACTCGGATCCCCGCGGATGCCCCGAAAAATGCCCGGGCGCGGCAGGTGAAGGGCCTTCCAAAACTCTGCGAAGCCATGGATGGCGAAGCCGAAGCGCCCCAGGGATGGGCCGAAGGAGCGTGTTTTGGAAGGCCCTTTGCCTGTCGTGCGTGCACGAATCCTGATGCGAAACAGAAAAATGTTAGAAAGTTTCGTAAATTCCCCTCATTTCATCGTCCTGTCACGGAAGATCAGCCAACTTAGATACGTTCTTATACTAAGATCGTAAGCAGAAATACCCAGAATTTGCTATCTTAGTAGGTCTATCAAAAGTTCCGAATCAGTCACCAGCGCGAATGCACGTTCACAAGACGCCCGCCCGCGCCGTGACCGTCCCGAATTCACCCATTAGCCTGAGGACGAAAATGACATCATCCAAAGCCAAAATTGTCTACACGCTGACCGACGAGGCTCCCGCCCTCGCCACCCGGTCACTGCTCCCGATCCTGGAAACCTTCGCCAAGCCGGCTGGCATCGAGTTCGAAACCAGCGACATCTCCCTCGCGGCGCGAATTCTGGCGACCTTCCCGGATTACCTGGATGAAAACCAGCGCGTGCCGGACGCCCTGGCTGAATTGGGTGAGTACACCAAGGACCCGGACGCCAACATCATCAAGCTGCCGAACATCTCCGCCTCCATCCC
Source organism: Marinobacter sp. (assembly GCA_035705335.1). Classification (GTDB taxonomy): domain Bacteria; phylum Pseudomonadota; class Gammaproteobacteria; order Pseudomonadales; family Oleiphilaceae; genus Marinobacter. The sequence continues at coordinate 1,022 of DASSWD010000249.1, forward strand.
GCAGCTGCGCGCCGCCATCAAAGAACTGAACAAACAGGGCTACAAAGTCCCTGAGTACAAAGAAAACCCCCAGACCGACGAAGAAAAAGACATCACCGCCCGTTACGGTAAAGTGCTGGGCAGCGCCGTCAACCCGGTCCTGCGGGAAGGTAACTCTGACCGCCGCGCACCCGCCGCCGTCAAAGCCTTCGCCCGCAAATACCCCCACAGCATGGGCGAGTGGAGCCCGGCGTCCCGCACCCACGTAGCGCACATGCGCGGCGGCGACTTCTACTCCAGCGAGCAGTCCGTCACCCTGGACAAGGCCACCACCGCCAATATCGTGTTTGAGAACAAGCAAGGCCAGCAGACCGTGCTGAAATCCGGCCTGGCCCTGCAGGAAGGCGAAGTGCTCGACGGCATGTTCATGAGCAAGAAGAAGCTCGTGAAGTTCTTCGAAGACGCCATCGCCGACTGCGAGAACACCGGCGTGATGTTCTCCCTGCACGTCAAAGCCACCATGATGAAGATCTCTCACCCGATCGTGTTCGGTCACGCGGTGAAGGTGTACTACAAGGAGCTTTTCGATAAGTACGGCGACCTGTTCAAGGAAATCGGCGTTAACCCGAACAACGGCCTGTCGTCGGTGATCGAGAAGATCAAGCAACTGCCGGAATCCAAGCAGGAGCAGATTCAGGAAGACTTGCACGCGTGCTACGAGCACCGACCGGAAATCGCCATGGTGGATTCCGTCAAGGGCATTACCAACCTGCACGTACCCAGCGATGTGATCGTTGACGCCTCCATGCCGGCGATGATCCGTAACTCCGGCAAGATGTGGGCCCGCGACGGCAAGCTCAAGGACACCAAGGCGGTCATGCCCGAGTCCACCTACGCCACCATCTATCAGGAAGTGATCAACTTCTGCAAAACTCACGGCGCCTTTGACCCCACCACCATGGGTACCGTGCCGAACGTCGGCCTGATGGCGCAGAAGGCTGAGGAATACGGCTCCCATGACAAGACCTTCGAAATCAAGGAAGACGGCATCGTGCGGCTCGTGGCGGAAGACGGCACCGTGCTGACCGAGCACAAGGTCGAGGAAGGCGACATCTGGCGCGCTTGCCAGACCAAGGACCTGCCGATCCGCGACTGGGTCAAGCTGGCGGTGAACCGTTCCCGCTCCAGCGGCATGCCGGCGGTGTTCTGGCTGGACGACGAGCGCCCGCACGACGCCCAGCTGATCAAGAAAGTCGAGATGTACCTGAAAGAGCACGACACCGAAGGCCTGGAAATCCTCATCAAATCTCCGGTCCGCGCTATTCGCTGGACCATGGAGCGTCTGATCCGTGGTCTCGACACCATTTCCGTGACCGGCAACGTGCTGCGTGACTACCTCACCGATCTGTTCCCGATCCTGGAGCTCGGTACCAGCGCCAAGATGCTGTCCATCGTGCCGCTGCTCAACGGTGGTGGCCTGTATGAGACCGGCGCCGGCGGTTCCGCGCCCAAGCACGTGCAACAGTTGATTCAGGAAAACCACCTGCGCTGGGATTCCCTGGGTGAGTTCCTGGCCACGGCGGTGTCGCTGGATGAGCTGGGTGAGAAACAGCAGAACCAGCGTGCCCGCCTGCTGGGCCAGACCCTCGACAAGGCCACCGAACGCCTGCTGGAGAACAACCAGTCTCCGTCCCGGGTGACCGGCGAGCTGGACAACCGCGGTTCCCACTTCCACCTGGCCCGTTACTGGGCGGAAGCGTTGTCCCAGCAGGACGACGACAAGGATCTGAAAGCCTTCTTCGAAAAACTGTCCAGACAGCTGGAAGACAACAAGGACAAGATCCTGGAAGAAATGACCGTGGTTCAGGGCCATCCGGCGGACATTGGCGGTTATTACCACCCGCCGGTGGAGAAGGTGTGCAATGTGATGCAGCCGAGCGCCACACTGAACAAGATCCTGGCCGACGCCCGTGCGTCTGTAAGCTGAGATCGATCGTGAGGCGGCCAGCGTTACACTGCGCCGCCCAGCCATGAAAAAGCCGGAGTGGCCGTTCAGGCGCTCCGGTTTTTTAATCCCGGTACGGTCAGTCTTTCTGCAGCAGAACGAACGAGGCGCCGGTCAGCTTCGCCAGGTCCACTGGCGACAGCTCAATTTCCAGGCCACGGCGGCCAGCGCTGACGAACAATGTGTCCAGAGCCTCCGCCGATTGATCAATAAACGTCGGCAGGCGTTTCTTCTGGCCCAGGGGGCTGACGCCACCGAGCACGTAACCGGTGCTGCGCTGCACCGCCATCTTGTCGGCCATCACGGCTTTTTTGGCGCCGGCGGCCCGGGCGATGCGCTTCAGGCTGAGCAGGGTGCTGACGGGTATGATGGCCACCGCCAGGGTGTCGTCGTCCAGGCAGACCACCAGGGTCTTGAACACTTTGGCCGGATCAGTGCCGGTTTTCTCGGCGGCCTCAAGGCCGTAGCTCTCCGCAGACGGATCGTGTTCGTATTCATGAAGGGTGTGCGGTATGTTGGC
>DASSWD010000250.1:0-3143 GCA_035705335.1 Marinobacter sp.
GAAGATATGACGAATCCACTGTGAAACAGGAAGTGAACCTTGGCTAGAATCATTGTCGTTACCTCAGGAAAAGGCGGCGTTGGCAAGACCACCACCAGCGCCTCAATCAGTACCGGCCTTGCCAAACGCGGTCACAAGACCGTCGTGATTGATTTTGATGTGGGTCTGCGCAACCTCGACCTGATCATGAACTGCGAGCGCCGCGTGGTGTATGACTTCGTTAACGTGATCCAGGGCGAAGCCAGCCTCAACCAGGCGCTGATCCGTGACAAGCGCGTCGATACGCTCTACATCCTGCCCGCCTCCCAGACCCGTGAGAAAGAAGCCCTCACCAAGGAAGGCGTGGAAAAGGTGATCAACGAGCTGTCCCAGACCTTTGATTACATCGTCTGCGACTCCCCGGCCGGCATTGAGCACGGTGCCCTGATGGCACTGTACTACGCCGATGAAGCCATTGTGGTGACCAACCCGGAAGTGTCGTCGGTGCGGGATTCCGACCGCATTCTGGGCATCCTGCAAAGCAAGTCCCGGCGCGCGGAAATGGGCCAGGACCCGGTCAAGGAAAACCTGCTGCTGACTCGCTACAACCCTGAACGGGTCGAACGTGGCGAAATGCTGTCGGTGGCGGATGTGGAAGAGATTCTGGCCATTCCCCTGCTGGGCGTGATCCCGGAGAGCCAAGTGGTGCTGAATGCGTCCAACCAGGGCCTTCCGGTGATTCTGGAGGCACAGAGCGACGCCGGCCAGGCCTACGATGATGCAGTGGCACGGCTGCTGGGTGAAGATCGGGAGCAACGCTTCATGACCGCCCAGAAAAAAGGATTCTTTTCACGGATGTTCAAAGGAGGCTAACGGATGAGTTTCCTGGATTATTTCCGTAGCAAGAAAACCAATACCGCCAGCGTGGCCAAAGAGCGATTGCAGATCATCGTCGCCCACGAACGCGGCCAGCGGGAACAGCCGGATTATCTGCCAGCGCTGCAACAGGAACTGCTGCAGGTGATTCGCAAATACGTACAGATCAGCGACGACATGGTGCAGGTGGAGGTAGACCGCAACGACCACTGCTCGGTGCTGGAGCTGAACGTCACCCTGCCGGAGAAATAACACCCACACCTGCCGGTGCCGATCGGGCCAATGCGCCCCCGCCCGGCACCGGGACGCGACCTGGCTCACAATCCCTCGTTTACACACCCGGCGCCTGTAAAGGCCCGTGATAGACTCCGGGCACTGTCATCATGGAAGTGCCTTTTATGTCCTGCCCTGAATTCCAGCCGTTTACCCTCGGTGTTACCGGTGCCCTGCTGCTCCTGACCATCGCGCCGGCTGGCCTGCTGGCCAGCGAGCCCGCCCCCCTACCCCCGGAGCAATCCGACCACTGGGCGCTGCAGACCGAAGTGGACAACATCCGCATCTACACCATGGACCAGCCCGGCTCCGGGTTTCAGGCCTTTAAGGCAGAAGCTCTGCTGAACGTCAGTCTGGAACAGCTGATGGCGGTCATGGCCAACCCGGAATCCTGCGAGGAATGGGTGCACAACTGCGTCGAATCCTACGCCTTCGGCAACGGCGACTTTCACGACCGGTACGCCTATTCCGTCAACGACATGCCCTGGCCGGTGACCGACCGGGATTACGTACTGCGCATCCGCACCGAAGGCAACGCCGACACCCGCGAAATCATCATGCACCTGAACGCCATGCCCGACATGCGCGCTGAGTTCGATAGCCGAGTGCGGGTGGACCGCTCCGCCACCCTTTACCGTTTTGTCCCGGAAGGCAAACACACCCGCATGATCTGGATTCAGCACACCGAGCCCAACGGCTCGCTGCCGGGCTGGCTGGTGAACAATCTGGTGGTGGATATACCGGTTAAATCCATGCAAGCGCTGGAGTCCGTTGCCCAAGCTCCGCGTTACCAGGATTTTGAGCTGCAGTGGTCGGCAGCCGGCGAACTGATCGACATAACCGGGCCCCGGCCCTGAGCAGCGATTCGGGGATGACGGCGAGCCGGCGACAGGCTAAGCTGCACTAAAAGGATGACCACGGGAAGCCACCGGATAATGACCGTTCTCGCCAGAGAAATCATGACCCCGACTGTCAAAGCAGTGCCCCACAACTGGACCATGGATCGGTTTGCACGTTTTCTGACCGACAACGAAATCACCGGCAGCCCGGTCACCGACGACAACGGTGACATCATCGGCATCGCCACCCTCAAAGACATCACCGAATTCCGCTGGAATGCCAGCCGCCGCGGCGACCGCCCAAGCCTGACCACAGAGGAACAGGACGAGGCCCGGCGCCTGCGCATGGTGTTGCTCGAAGAGATGGGCAAAGTACCTGTTGAGGTTCGCGACATCATGACACCCATCGTGCTCTCGGTTGACGAAGACACGCCGGTGCGAGACATTGCCAACATCATGATGGGCGAACATCTGCACCGGATTTTTGTCACCCGGGAGACACGCATCACCGGCATCATCACCACCTACGACATGCTGAAACTGATTTCCGACCAGGCGCTGACGCAACGCTGCGCAGAGAACGACTGAGCCACCAGAGAGGTAGCGCACCCTATGCCAAGAGCACCGCAAGCTCGCCGAAAAATGTATGTCCTCGACACCAACGTCCTGATCCACGATCCAAATGCCCTCCTGAACTTTGAAGAACACGACGTCATCATCCCGATGACCGTCCTTGAAGAACTCGACAGCCTCAAATCCGGCAAACAGACCGTTGCGGCAGACTGTCGGCAGGCCATCCGGAACATCGACAAGTTGCTGGGCGATGCCAGCCCGAAAGCCATCGAGAAAGGCGTACCGATTCTGCGGGGTAACAAGGCAGCACCGCTGGGCACCCTGTCGATCCTGATGAGCACTGAGCAGATGGGTAACCACTCCCTGCCCGAGCACCTGAACGACAACAAGATCATAAACACCCTGGCTGCTCTGCAGAATCGCCACAAGTCCCGGGACATCATTCTGGTGTCGAAGGACATCAACATGCGGCTCAAGGCCCGGGGCTTTGGTGTGGAAGCCCAGGACTACCACAACGATATGCTGCTGGACGACATCGACCTGCTGCCCAAGGGCTACAAAGAGTTCCCCAATTCCTTCTGGGACACCATCACCAAGGTCGAG
>DASSWD010000251.1:0-7369 GCA_035705335.1 Marinobacter sp.
TGTACCAGTTCAAAGCCTGCCCGTTCTGCATCAAGGTGCGCAAGGAAATTGCCCGGCTGGGGCTGAACATTGAAACCCGCGATGCTCAGCACGACACAGAGCACCGTGCTGCGCTGGAGGCTGGCGGCGGTCAGATCAAGGTGCCGTGCCTGAAGATTCGTGAGGACGATGGCAGTGTGCGGTGGTTGTACGAGTCTGGCGATATCCGGGTCTGGCTGAGGGAGCGGTTCGAACCGGGCGCTGAAAATCGGGCGTAATGGCCCTGAGTAACGCAGGGCCGTCGCACCTGAATTTGGCTTCGTTGTCTGAAAACGCCAGTTCGGTGTCCAGGAAGAAGTCTACCGGGCCGGCCAGGTCGATGCGCTTTGGATTTGGCATGGCGGTGTTTTCACATGGCTCAGGATTTTTTCAAGTTGTGCAACTGCCCCACATAAGCCGCAATGAACGCCGTTTCCTGAAACGCCTTCAACCCGGTATCCGCAAACCCAATGGGCAGCGGATGGGCCGCCAGGGTGGACTTGATCAGCGCCGGGGGCAGCAGGGTCACCGTCAATTCAACGCTGCTGATCAGTTGAATGGCGGCTTCCAATTTGAAGCTGATGGCACCGCCGGCGAATTTGCCTTTGGGCATCCGCTCTTTGATCGCGACGTGAGTAACGCCGTACTCGGCCATCAGCTCGGCAAAGGCCGCCTGGAAATGCCTGAGGTCTTCCCGGCTGTGGTTCTTCGGCAGGGACAGTTTGCGCACCTTGCACTCCGGTAGGTTGAACTGCCCACGGTCGCTGTTCAGCAGGCACACCACGGCATCACTGCCGGTCAGCTCGACTCCGCACACAATCATAGCCTATCTCCTTGTTGCCCAGGCTGGCATTGGGAGACACCTTTTAGCATGCTTGGGAGAGTGGTGACAGGGGAAAACGGGTTTCGCGTTCGATAAAGGAGCAGGTGATGAAATACATCTTCGAGGTTCGCATCCGGGAAGGACACACCGCCGAGGAATACGCCGATGCCTGGGTGCGCGCCAGCGAGATTATCCAGCAGGCACCCGGCGCCCGGGGCACGGAGCTGCATCGCAAAATTGGCGACCCGAATGTGCTGATTGCCATCGCAAGCTGGGACAGCAAGGCAAGCCGGGATGAGATGGAAAACCAGCACAACCCGGAGGTTGCCCGTATTATCCGCAGCGCGGCGCCGTTTTGTGAGATCACGCCGATCGGGGAGTTTGAGGATCCGGAATGGGTGGTGGTGCCGCCGGGAAACCCTGTTCTGACCGCTTACGAATAAAAAAAGGCAGCGCGTGGCTGCCTTTTTTGATCACGTATTGGCTGTTATTTACAGGCCAATAACGTTCTCTGCCTGAGGGCCTTTCTGGCCCTGAGTCACGGAAAATTCAACTTCCTGGCCTTCTGCCAGAGTTTTGAAACCGCCACCCTGAATGTTGCTGTAGTGCACAAAGACGTCTGCGCCGCCTTCACGAGCCAACCCGATCAACCCACTAGTTTTGGTCAGTCACTCAATGGCTGGCAGCTCTGGTCGGCCTTGGTGCGAGCGCGATACTCGGCAAAGCCTATATACGAGAAGTGTATTACCGCGTTCTACAGAGCGATTACGGAAATGAAATTGCAAAACTTTCGATCAGAGGCACGCCAACACAACGCATATCGCGGGTCATTCAACAATTACGCGGCCGGTACGATCAAAACGTCCAGGTTAATGAACTTGCCAGAATGGCCGGAATGAGCGTGTCATCGTTTCATGCCCATTTCAAAGCGATCACCAACATGAGTCCGTTGCAATTCCAGAAGTCGGTTCGGCTGGTCGAGGCGCGCAACCTGATGATATCAAGAGACATGGATGCGGCAACGACCGCTTATCAGGTGGGGTATGAAAGCCCGTCGCAGTTTAGCCGGGAGTACGCGCGGATGTTTGGAAATCCGCCAGTGCGCGACATTGCCACCATCCGTGCGCACTTCGAAGCCTAACGTAGATGACAGCTGGGCGGCTGCGGGATTGCGGTGGCAGCGGGACGAGGTGATTCCTGCGATTGGCGGGTTGGCAGCGGGCGCCTGAGATGGCATCAATGCTATCAGCTGCCCTGTGCCGCCATGCCTTTTTCTGTCACGCGGATTTTTGTGTGGGGAACCGCAACCGGCTACCCTGTAAGAAGTGGCTCGAGCTGGCGCATTTTTTTGGGCGTTGGCGGGACCAAAAGTAGTGACAAAAGGACGGAGCCATGATCAGCGATCGCCGCGTAAACGTGTTCTATGACGACGTCATGCTGGGGCACAACCCGGAAGTGGATCTGCCGTTTATGCCCAGCCGGGTGGAAAAGCGTGTTCGGTCGATTCTTGAAGGTCTGAATTTCAAGTGGAGCTATCCGGAACACCCGGGCCGGCTGGCGGCTATCACGGCGTACCTGGATGAGCACCCGATCAACGGAGTTGAGCTCGTCAGTGGCGCGGCCCCAGCCACCTACGAACAGCTGGCCCGGGTGCACACGACGTCTTACCTGGACCACCTGTTTTCACTGGCGGGCAAGCGTGCCTGGCTGGATAAGGACACAACAGCGGTCTCGCCCGAGAGCATTCAGGCGGCCACGGCGGCGGCAGGCAACGCCATTGCGGCGGTGGACAGCGTTGTGAAAGGGGGGTGCCAGAGTGCATTTGCCCTGGTTCGGCCGCCGGGCCATCACGCTGAGCCAGTACGGGCACGGGGCTTTTGCCTGCTGAACAACGTGGCGATTGCGGCGGCCCACGCGCGGGCAAAGCTGGGCTGTGAACGAATCCTGATCATCGACTGGGACGCCCACCACGGCAACGGCACCCAGGATATTTTCTGGGCCGACCCGGACGTGCTTTTCTTCGACACCCATTGCGCCGCGCCATTTTATCCCGGCTCCGGTCATCTTGAAGAGGTTGGTGATGGCCTCGGCGAGGGCTACACCATCAATGTTCCGTTGCCGGAAACCGCCGGCGACGTGGCCTTCGAGAGAGTCTTCCGCGACATTCTGATTCCCGCGGCGGATTACTTTGAACCGGACCTGGTTCTGGTGTCCGCCGGGTTCGATCCGCACCGTAACGATATGGCACTGAACCTGACCTACGATGGTTTTCGTGCCATTACCAGAATCGTTCAGGGCATCGCCGACAAGCACTGTGACGGCCGGCTGGCCCTGGTGCTGGAGGGTGGCTATAACCTGACATCGCTCTCCAGGGGCGTGCACGCGGTGCTTGAGACCCTGGCAGGCGGCGATGTTCCGGAAATCCGGGAAATGGGCGTGAAGGAAGTGGAAGAGGCCGAAGCGTTTCATCGCTCGGCCTTCCGTGATCTGGAGGAGTAGCGGGCGGGTTTTCTATTCGGCGGCTACCGTCTCGTTCAGCAGCTCCGGCTTTTTCAATGCCCGGGTAAACAGGTCTTTCTCTTCGGCAATGGCCAGAGCGCACTGCTCGGCCAGCTCTTCTGACAGTCCGCTGACTTTGCGTTGCAGGAAAGCGGCGACTTCTTCGGACAATTCAAGGATTTTGTCCCGGGCATCGGCTTCTGCTTTGGACGAAAACAGCATTTTGTCCGGGTTTTTCAGTGCCATGTCCAGTCCGTCCCTATCGGAATAGTAAAGTGCTTGTACGCCCATGTTGTGCCGTCGCCTCCGGGGTAATGATGGTCGGCAAGACCGTTGATAAGGGTGCAGCTTAGCATAAATTCTGTATATTTATACAGTATTCGGAATTGGGTCGGGTAACAGCCTGTGGATTTGGTACTATGCTGACCTTTTCGTTTTCATCACGATCCTGCGTTCGACCATGACTGTGCCTTTCACACTGCGCTCCTACCAGCAAGACGCCGTCGACGCCACGCTGAACCACTTCCGGAAATCCGATGAATCCGCAGTGATCGTGTTGCCAACCGGCGCCGGCAAAAGCCTGGTTATTGCCGAGCTGGCCCGCCTGGCCCGGCGCCGGATTCTGGTACTGACCCATGTGAAAGAACTGGTCGAACAGAACCACGCCAAGTATCAGAGTTATGGTTTGACCGGCGGCGTATTTGCCGCGGGGCTGAAGCGCAAGGAAAAACGGCATCAGGTGACCTTCGCCAGCGTGCAGTCCGTCGGGGCGAACCTGGATCAGTTCCGGGATGAATACTCGCTGGTCATCATCGACGAATGCCATCGGGTCAGCGGCGATGACGCCAGTCAGTACCAGAAGATCATCCAGCGGCTGCGGCAGCAGAACGACTCCCTGAAAGTGCTGGGCCTGACCGCCACCCCCTATCGGTTGGGTATGGGCTGGATCTATCGCTATCACTACCGGGGCTTTGTTCGCGGCGGCGATGAGGATCAGGGCAAGCCTTTTCAGCACTGCATTTACGACCTGCCGCTGAGTTACATGATCAATCGTGGCTACCTCACCCGGCCGGAGTTGGTGAACGCGGCAGTGGCACAGTACGACTTCTCGGCGCTGCCGAGGGATCGTTTCGGCGAATACGCCGACAAAGACGTCAACCAGCTGCTGAGCAAACACAAACGGGTGACCCGGGCGATTATCGAACAGGTGATGGAACTGGCTGCTGAACGCCAGGGAGTGATGGTGTTTGCCGCCACCGTTGATCATGCCCGGGAGATCGCCGGTTACCTGCCGGCGGATGAGACGGCACTCGTGACTGGCGCAACTGACATGAAGGACCGGGACCACTCGATTCAGCGCTTCAAACGGCGGCAATTGAAGTACCTGGTGAACGTGTCTGTTCTGACCACCGGGTTTGATGCGCCCCACGTCGATTTGATCGCCATTCTTCGCCCCACGCAATCGGTCAGCCTCTATCAGCAGATGGTAGGCCGGGGGTTGCGCCTGGACGAGGGCAAGCAGGACTGCCTGGTGATTGATTACGCCGGCAACCATGTCAATCTGCATCATCCCGAGGTAGGTGAGCCCAAACCCAACCCGGACAGCGAGCCGGTGCAGGTGTTCTGCCCGGGCTGCGGCTTTGCCAATATTTTCTGGGGTAAAGCGGACAGTGACGGACGTGTGATTGAGCACCACGGGCGCCGGTGCCAGGGGCTGCTGGAACCTCCGCAAGAGGGCGAGCCCGATGGCAGGAACCGGCGCCCGCAGCAATGCGATTACCGGTTCCGCTTCAAGGAATGCCGGCACTGCGGCGGCGAAAACGACATTGCGGCCCGCAACTGCGGGCAGTGCCACAACGCGATCATCGACCCCGACGACCAGCTACGGGATGCGCTGAAGCTCAAGGATGCCATGGTGATCCGGTGCGCCGCGGTTTCATTCAGTACCGAGGGCGCCCGGCTGAAAGTGACTTACCACGGTGAAGACGGGGAAGAACTCAGGGAGTCGTTCGATTTCAGCAAGCCGGCCCAGCGCAGGGTGTTCAACCGGCTGTTCGGACGTCGTTATGCGAACGGCCAGTCGCCAAAAACGTTTAATAAAGCTGATGACGTGCTGAGTATGCAGGCGCTGTTTCCGTCGCCGGATTTCGTGATTGCCCGCAAGCAGAAGCATTACTGGCAGGTGCAGGAGCGGGTGTTTGATTACCGGGGCCGTTATCGCAAGGCCAATGAGGCGTGATGCCCTTATAGTGTTAACCCTTAACCTGTTTGATCGGCGCTAGATCTTTACGCAGACAAACAGCGCATTACCGGACTGCCCGTCCCAGGGCTCAATCTTTCCATAATCATGTTCCAGTATGTGCACCTCGAAATACGGCGCCAGCAGTTGCGCAAGTTCCTCAAAACCCACCGCCACCATGGGGTGTTCGTCCTGCCAGGTCTCGCTCGTCTGCCCGGCGGTTCGGGTGATGGCCAGTTTGAGTAACTGTTGCTCACCACTGCCCCTATAGTGCCAGCCGGACTGAAATTTAAAGCTGCCGTCACGGTGCTCGGCGGTGTGCGAGACAAAAAGACGGTTGTCGATCCGGTGCTTGTCCACCGCATTGAAACAGAACACACCATGGGGCTGCAGAGCTTTGTGGGCACTGGCGATGCAGGAGGTCAGGCGCTTGATATCGGCGTTGTAGTGGATGGAGTACAGAAAGCAGGTGATCAGATCGAACGGTTCATCGCAGGTAAAGTCGCCCATGTCGCCCAGGCTGAATTCGGCTTCGGGGCAGCGTTCTTTGGCTCTGTCGAGCATGGGTTGGTTCACGTCCAGGCCCTGGCTTTGGTAGCCGAAATCAAGAAAGTGCCGAATATGGGGACCGGTGCCACAGGCTAGATCCAGGTGGCGGCTGCCACCGTTCCCGAACAACTGGTTCAGCCGGCGCACGCCGCTGCTTTGTGCCGCGTAGTCAATGTCGGCGCACAACAGGTCGTAGTAACCAGACAAGTCGGTGTATAGCTTGATGGACGGTTGCATGACCACTCACAAGGCGGGGTAATCGGTGAAAGGCCGGCAGTATAGCAAAGGCACCGCCGCTGCCCAGCGTTAATATGGATGGCCTGGCATGGCGACGTTTTCTGGTATTATCGCCGTGTTTCAACATAGAACTCTGCGTCGATAGAAAGGTGTGATCATGTCCATCGAAAAGAATCAGGTTGTGCTGTTCCACTACAGCGTGCGCGATGAAGATGGCACCGTTGTTGAAGACTCTCACGGTGGCCAGCCGAACGCGTATCTGCATGGCCATGGTGGCATTATCAAAGGCCTGGAAGAGGGCCTTGAAGGTCGCGAAGCCGGCGACACCTTCAGCGTGACGGTGACGCCCGACAAAGCCTATGGCCCGCGTAGACCGGATGCCGTTCAGCGCGTGCCCATCAAACACTTGATCGGTGCAAAACGCTGGAAGGCGGGCATGGTCGCCCAGGTGCAAACCGAGCAAGGCAGGCACCATGTAGTGGTCGCCAAAGTGGGCCACAAGTTTGCGGACGTGGACACCAACCACCCGATGGCCGGCCGAACCCTGACCTTTGATATCGAGGTGATCGAAGTTCGCGCAGCGGATGCCGAAGAGTTGGCCCATGGCCATGCTCATGGGCCCGGTGGGCATCACTGAGGCGACGAGCGAACAATTTGTCGCCATTTCGGATATAATGGCACTGTGACCTTGGCGATTGAGCCAATGGCGAACCGGGAGCACATGATGAACAGGAAAGCCGCGAAAGCAACGTTGACGACCGCTGAAATCGAAAAGCAGACCGCCGAGTTCCTGAAGGCCGGTGGCGTGGTTGAGGTGGTTGGCAAAGGAAAATCCGGCCGTCAGGAAAACGCGTCGCGCGGTACACCCGCGAAAGCAAAAGCAAGCTGAGCAAAGGCTTGGTTGCCTTCTCTGACCTGGCTGTGATCTGAACCTGTTGAACAGGCCCAGATCAGCCAGTGTGCAGGCTCAGGCGAAGTCGTAATCCCCACCTTTCTCCAGCGCT
>DASSWD010000252.1:0-5857 GCA_035705335.1 Marinobacter sp.
TGGTAACGCATACGGCTCCAACATCACCAACATCGCGTTAATCGTGGGGTTGATCGCGTTAATTGCGCCCATTACGGTCCATTCCCAGGTGTTGCGCAAAGAACTGCCCCTGCTGATTGTGCTGACGCTGATTGCCGGCGCTCAACTGATCGACGGTGAACTGACCCGTCTTGATGGCTGGGTGTTGCTGGGCGTGTTCGCGGCAGTGATAGGCTGGTCCATTTTTCAGGGCATCCGCGGCAAGGACGATACCCTGGCGGCAGACACCGATGCCGAGCTGATCGCGCACCCGATGCCACTGAAGAATGCCGTGATCTGGGTCGTTGTCGGCCTGGTGTTACTGGTGATCAGTTCCCGGATGCTGGTGTGGGGCGCCGTCACCATCGCCCAGAGCCTGGGGGTCAGCGATCTGGTGATTGGCCTGACCATCGTCGCGGTTGGCACCTCCCTGCCAGAGCTGGCGTCAGCACTGGCGGCGGTCAAAAAGAACGAACACGACCTGATACTCGGGAACATACTGGGTTCCGGGATTTTCAACACGCTGGCGGTAGTGGGACTGGCCGCCGTTATCGCACCATTGCAGGCCGATCCGGAAGTGCTTTACCGTGACTGGACCCTGATGCTGGCGGTCACCGTGGGCTTGCTGGCGATGGGCTTTGGCCTGACCGGCAAGCGAAAGCTGATCTCCCGGTTCGACGGTGGCACCCTGCTCCTGGTTTTCCTCGCCTACACCGGCTATCTGTTCTCGACCGTCGTGTCTGCGGCGGTCTGACCGCCCGGCCTCGCTACTCGGCCTCACCATTGCCCAGCAGCGAGACCATCTCCTCCCGCACTTGCGCCATCAACGCCGGCAGATCCTCACGGGATTTGCCGGCGGTGTCGATGGGCTGTCCCACCCGCACATCCACCGGCTGACCCAGGTTGATCTGAAACGTGCGGGCGGGCAACACTTGGTGAATCCCCCGGATCGCCACCGGCACAATCACCGCCTCAGTATCCAGCGCCAGGTGAAAACAACCTTTCTTGAACGGCAGCAACTGCCCATCCGTTGACCGGGTGCCCTCTGGCGCGGCCCAGAGCACGATGCCACTTTCCATCATCGTCCGGGCTTTCTCCAGGTCCCGCACCGCCCGGTTGCGATTGGTCCGGTCGATGGAGGGAAATTCCGCAGCCCGCATCGCCTGCCCCAGCAAGGGAATCCGGAACAGCTCTTTTTTGGCCAGCATGCGCACCGAACCCGGCAGGGAAACAAAGGCCACGGGAATGTCGTAATGGCTGGCGTGGGTGCACATGACGATGTATCTGCGGCCGTCGTTGAAGTCTGGCACCGCCCCCCGCACGGTGAGGCTGGCCCGGACCAGACGTAAAACCGAGATCGACATCTCCCGGCAGTATTGGTCGACAATCCGCCGGTTGAGCCGACCGAACAACGCCCGTAAAAGCACCAACATGCTGTAAAGCGCCACAAGCCCCGCGGACCCCAGCACAACACACGCTCGACGCAACAAGGTGGCCGATTCGGTTAATGGGCTCGTGTTCAGTCGGATCATGGTTATCTCCCGCTTGTCACAGAACTGCCAAAGGAGGCGGCAGGGCGAGGCCGAAGTATAACGGCTCAACGATACATGGATAACGAGACTTTCGGTTGCTCAATTTTTGATCACCAACTATAAGTAATAAAATTATAACCTGACAGATTTCGGTCAGGCATTCACCAACGCCCAGTAACAACACCGATAAAGGAGAAGGACATGACACCTTCCACACCCAGGACACGGGGGCCAAACGATCCTGGCCTGGTCAATCCCGGCCGCCGCCGCATTCTTCTCGGCAGCGCAGGCACCATGGCTGCTGTCAGCCTGCTGGGCATGGTCCCGCTGGCCCGGGCCGAAGCGCCGAAAACCCTGCCGGATTACGCGGCCTGGAAAGAACAGAACGTGCTGATCATCCACAGCGCCAACACCATGGAAACTCAGCGGGGCGCCATCGGTAACGGTGTCATCACCCCTGCCGACCGGCTGTTTGTCCGCAACAACCTGCCGGCACCGTCGGCCGATATCACCACCGACCCGGACCGCTGGGAAGTTCACGTCGAAGGTGTGAAAAACCCACGCACCCTGACCGTGGGTGAACTGAAATCCCTGGGCGTCACCACGGTAGCCTCGGTGCTCCAGTGCTCAGGTAACGGGCGCAAGTTCTTCCCGCACGGGGCCAGTGGCACCCAGTGGGAAACCGGTGCTGCCGGTTGTGTAATGTGGACAGGCGTGCCGTTGCAGGCCGTTGTTGATGAACTGGGCGGCCTGGCCGATGGTGTCCGATACGTTACCGCCACCGGTGGTGAAGCCCTGCCGGAGGGCATCGACCCCAAATCGATCATGGTCGAACGTTCGGTACCCACCCGGGCGCTGGAAACTGCAGTGCTGGCGTGGCAGATGAATGATGAACCTCTCGCCAACACCCATGGCGGCCCGCTGCGCATGGTGGTGCCGGGCTACTACGGTGTCAATAACGTCAAGTACGTCAAAAACCTGGCCTTTACTGCTGATCAGACCGACGCAAAGATTCAGGTCTCCGGTTACCGGGTTCGCGACGTCGGCGTGAAAGGGTCTCCCGACCAGCCCTCCATGTGGGAAATGAACGTCAAATCCTGGGTCACGTCGCCACTGGAGTCCGGCCGAAACGGACGCAACATGATTTACGGAGTGGCGTTTGGTGGTGTCCAGGCCCTCGACAAGGTGGACGTATCAGTCGATGGCGGCAAAACCTGGAAACAGGCCCGCTTCCTCGGGCCGGACCTGGGGCCTTTTGCCTGGAGACCTTTCGTGCTGGCAGCGGACCTGTCGTCCGGGGAACACCGGATTGTCAGCCGCGCCACCGATGTAAAAGGCAACATGCAACCCGAGGGTCGCGTGGATAACGAGCGTGGCTACGGCCATAACGGCTGGTCTGATCACGGCGTAACGGTCGCGGTCAGCTGACAGGAACCCCCGATCTCATGAAGACCTTTGCAGCAGGCAGTGTATCAATGGCGTTGGCACTGGTAACGGGAGCAGCGCTGGCAGACTCGGATGTGGGCAGGAACGTTTTCCTGGAGCAGGCCCAACCTTCATGTGCCGTGTGTCACACGCTCGAGGATGCCGGGGCGGCCGGTAACATCGGCCCGAATCTGGACGAGCTGAAGCCCACCCGGGAACAAGTGGTAAATGCGGTTACGGGCGGTGTCGGCATCATGCCGGCCTTCGAGGAGTCATTGTCCGAGGAGCAGATACAGGCGGTAGCTGAATACATCGTTCGGGTGACTCAGGACTGATCCAGCCGTCAGCCTGAGTACGCCGTTGGGTGAGGCCTGGCCTCACCCGTTTTCGTGAAACACCATGGCGATAGAATTCAGGCAGTAGCGCTGCCCGGTCGGTGGCGGGCCATCCGGAAACACATGCCCGAGATGGCTGTCGCATCGGGGGCAGCGGATTTCCGTACGCACCATGCCAAGACTGCTGTCTTCGAGGTAGCGAATGTGTTGCGGGTCAAAGGGCTGAAAAAAGCTCGGCCAGCCTGTGCCGGAATCAAACTTGCTGTCGGAACTGAACAACGGCAGTTCGCACAGGCGGCAGTCGTAGGTGCCCGCTTTTTTATTGTCCAGCAACGTGCCGCAAAACGGCCGCTCGGTGCCATGGTCCAGCAGCACCCGGCGCTCGTCTTCGGTCAGCCCGGCCGCCTTTTCGTTAATCTGTGCCGATGTCAGTGGTGTCAGGTTGTATCCTGAAGCAGATACCGTCATACCCTTCTCCTGTGATTCGTTGAGTTACGCCAGGCCCGGATCGTTCTGGCCGAATTCCGGTTTGAGCTGATCCGGCCAGGTCTGCGTCAGCTTTTCCATCTTCGGTGCCGCCACTGCCATGATATACGGCTGCCACGGGTTCCGGGCCGCGAAGTTCTGGTGATAGGCTTCCGCCGGATAGAAGGCATCCAGCGGTTCCAGGGTGGTGACAATCTTGCCCGAATAGACACCCGCCGCATCCAGCTGGCGGATGTAAGTTTCCACCAGATGTTTCTGTGCTGCGGTCTCATAGAATACCGCGGATCGGTACTGGGTCCCCACGTCGTTGCCCTGCCGGTTCAGCTGGGTAGGGTCGTGGGCCACGGAGAAAAACACCTGCAGCAACTCACCGAAGCTGACCCGTGACGGATCGTAGTGCACATCGATCACCTCGGCGTGGCCGGTGGTCCCGGTGCAGACTGCCTCATAATTGGCGGAATCGGCGCTACCCCCGGCGTAGCCGGACACCACGCTCAACACGCCGTCGATCGCCAGAAACACCGCCTCGACGCACCAGAAGCAACCGCCCGCCAGCACCACCCGGGACTCATGGCCGGTTTCCGGGAGGACCTGATCGGGCGCAGGAAAGCGGCTTCGGGGTACGTTCAGACCCGGAATATTGCATGCCTCGGTCATAATTTCTCTCCGCCGTTGGTGTCGATGAAAGTCATACCCCAGTGTATACGAGTGATCAGCCCAGCACGATTGCCCCGGTCAGGGCGCTCAGGGGGGCCAGCACCCAGACCGGCACCTTGCCGGACCAGAGCCCCAGCCAGAACATCAGCGCAAACGCCAGGTCTCCGGGGCCATGCACCGCCGAGGTCCATACCGGGTCGTACAGGGCGGCCAGCAACAGTCCCACCACTCCGGCGTTGACCCCTGCCAGCGCAGACCGCGCCTGCTCATGCTGACGGACCCATCCCCACAGGGGCAGACCCGCGAACACCAGCAGGGTTCCCGGCAGAAACACCGCCAGCACCGCCACCAGTGCACCCAGGGCTCCGTTGTCGACACCGCCCAGAAAAGCGGAGAACGTAAACAACGGGCCCGGCACCGCCTGCGCCACGCCGTAACCGGCCAGGAACGTGTCGGCATTCATGCTGCCCGAGCTGACAAACCCCTCCTGCAGCCAGGGCAACACCACATGGCCACCGCCGAACACCAGAGCCCCGGCACGATACAGCTCCGCGGCCAGCCAGGTCAGCGAACCCTGGGCAAAAGGCAACAACGACAACGCCAGCAACACCGCGAACGCCAGTGCAAACAGCATCGGCTGTGACGAGGACAGGGGCACGTGCAATTCCTCAGAGGCTTTTTGCGACGGCAGCCTCAGCCACACACCGGCACTGCCGGCCGCAACCAGTGCCAGTATCTGCGCCCAGGTGGAGCCAATCATCAGCAACGTCACAGCGACACCAATAGCCATCGCTACCCGGGGCGTGTCCGGGCACAAAGATTTTCCCATCTGCCAGACCGCCTGGGCGACCACAGCAACCACAAACAGTTTCAGGCCGTCGATCCAGCCGCTGGCGCCGGCATCCGCCCAGCTTGCCAAACCGAATGCGAATACCGCCATCACTACTGCCGACGGCAGGGTAAAGCCCAGCCAGGCTGCAAAGGCGCCGGCGGCCTTGCCTCTCAGCAGGCCGATGGTCAGTCCGGTCTGACTCGATGCTGGCCCGGGCAGCAGTTGGCACAGGGCGACAATTTCGGCATAGGCGCTGTCGGAAAACCACCGCCGACGTTTGACGAACTCGTCATGGAAATAACCAATGTGGGCGGCGGGTCCGCCAAACGATGTCAGCCCCAGGCGCAGGAATATCAGGAAGATCTGCCAGGGACTGGAGGGGGGATCAGTGTCAGTCATGGTTCGAACTCACTCTGTGACGGGAAAGCGATCAGTGAATCATGAACATTGTGTCGGTTCGGTTGCACAACCCTGACCACCATCCATAATGAGGATAAGGGCCAGTGATAAGGCCCTGCTCGGCATCAAGGACACCAGCATGACGGCAAGGGTTACGGCAGGGGTCGCGACAG
>DASSWD010000253.1:0-3697 GCA_035705335.1 Marinobacter sp.
CCAGGCCGAGAAGCGGGCGTTGGCGGTGGTCGGCACGGTGATCACCACCAGCCGTTACACTGCACGGCGATTGCGGGATTTCGGCGTGCCGGGTGAGCGAATCGTGACCGCGGAACCCGCCGTCGACGACGCCGTGTTTGCGGTGGGTGATGCTCGCGGTGACAGCCTCCTGTCTGACACCGAAGCCCCCCGGCTGCTCTGCGTTGCCCATTTGTCTGAACGCAAAGCCCAGCACCAGTTGCTTGAGGCGCTGGCCGGTCTGCTGGATCTTGACTGGCACTGCACCCTGGCCGGGTCGGCGACCCGCTCACCGGCCTATGGTGAACGAATCCGATCGGCGGTGGCGGATCTGGGCCTGCAGGAGCGCGTGGAACTGACCGGTGAGCTGGACGATGCCGCCTTGTTGTTGGCCTATCAAAACGCCGACCTGTTTGTTTTCCCATCCACCTACGAGGGCTATGGGATGGTGGTGGATGAAGCGCTGGCCGCCGGCCTGCCGGTGTTGTCCTCCGACGGCGGCGCCCTGGCGGATACGGCAGACAAGCCCGGGGCGGTCACCTTTCCGGCCGGCGACCCGAGCGCCCTGAGCGCCGAGCTGAAACGCCTGCTGACAAACCGCAGCGGTCTCCGCGAGCTGGCTACCGCCGCTATCCGTCACCGGCATACTCTGCGCCGCTGGGCCGACGTCGCACGGGATATTCGGGCCGGACTGTCCGCCATGCCGGAGTCCTCACGGTTCTCGGGAGACTGGTTGAGCCTGCGAGAGGGTGCCGATCACCGGGCGCGTGATGCCGGCCTGACCCAGGTTCTGGCCGACTGGCTGACCGCCCGTTACAAAGCGCAGGCCGGAATGCAATCCGAAGCACCGCTGCATCTGGCAGACCTTGGCACCGGCCGTGGATCGAACCCAGTCCATCTGGTGCGGCGCCTGCCATTGCCCCAACGCTGGACACTGATTGAGCCGGACCCGTTGCTGGCGGGCGTCGCGCAAACCCGTATTGAAGCCGAGGATGTGCCGGCCACTCTGATTCAGCGGGCGCTGACCGCCGACAACCTGAACGCGTTATTGCCGGACGATCTTCACTTGGTCGCCGCCTCGGCGCTGATTGACCTGGTTTCCCGGCCCTGGTTGGAAGCTCTTGCTGACGCCATTGCCCGCCGCAGGGCGGCTACCCTGATTGTGCTCAGCTACAGCGGAGTGTTCCGCCTGACGCCGCCGCACCCGATGGATCAAGGCCTGGCAGAATGGGTCAACGCCCATCAGCACAGTGACAAAGGCAGTGGCGCGGCGCTGGGGCCGGAAGCCGCGCCCCTGTTGAAAACCCTCCTGCAGAACCGTCATTACCAGGTCACCCTGGCGCCCAGCTGTTGGCGGCTGGACAGCGCCAAGGCCGGAGACGGAGACCTGATGCGGGAACTGATGGCCGGCTGGGTGGAAGCTGCGCTAGAACAAACACCAGGGGATGCCGAAGCGCTGCAGCAATGGCAGGCCAGACGTCTGGCAGAGCTGGCATCGGGCGAATTGCGTATTGAGGTAGACCATTGGGACCTGCTGGGTTTGCCGGTTGACGAGGCAAAGGTGTGAGTACAGCGACATCAACCCCCCGTGCCTGGACACTGCTGGCCCTGCGCTGGGTAGCGACGGTGGCAATCCTGGCTCTGGTACTGCAGATGATCGACCTGCCGCAGTTGGTCAATCAACTGAGCCGTGTACCGGCCGGCTTTATCGTGCTGGCGCTGGGGTTGTCGGTGGCTCAGGTGGCGCTTTCAGCCTGGCGCTGGCATTTCACCGCCCGGCAGTTAGCGGTGTCGCTGCCATACCCACTGGCGTTCCGGGAGTACTATCTGGCGGGGTTCCTTAATCAGGTGCTGCCCGGCGGCGTCATGGGGGATGTCAACCGGGCCTGGCGTCACAGCCGGTCCCAGGCCGCAGGCACCCGAATTCGCGAGAGCCGGTTGGCGGTTATCCATGCGGTGGTGCTGGAGCGTTTGTCCGGGCAGATGGTGCTGGTTCCTGTGGTGATCATGGCGCTACTGGCGCTCTGGGGCGCAGGGCGGTTTGATACCACCGCGCAAGCGTCGGGGCTCGCCCTGAGCGCCTGGTATTGGCTGGTATTGCTGATGCTGCTGGCGGTCGCCGGCTGGCTGCTGGTGGTTTCCGGCAAGGCAATGGCCCTGGTTCGCTACACCCGGCGCCTGACCAGGGATATTGAGGTGGCCTTTGGCGGCTGGCGAACCGGTAGCCTTCAGCTGGCCACGTCAATGGCGGTATTGCTGACCTACCTTGGCGTGTTCGCCCTGGTCGCGGTGGGAATGGGGGCCGTCAGCATGCTGACCGAACTGTTCATCACTTTGGCGCTTTGCTCAGTGCTGTTGCTGGCGATGGTGGTGCCGATTACCGTTTCGGGCTGGGGCGTCCGGGAAGGCGCTGCGGCCCTGTTGTGGCCGGCGGTGGGCTGGCCCGCCGAGGTCGGTGTGGCCATCAGTGTGGGCTATGGCGCACTGGTGTTTCTGGCCAGTATGCCAGGGGCGCTTGTGCTGTTCCGGCGTGCCCCGCGCGCCTGAGAATGCACTGATTAGAGAATGCACCTGCCTGGAAATGGATTGACCAGCGCTGACTTCAGTGCGGCGTTTGGGATTTGGGGAACGCCAGATCAAACAGCATATCGCTGCCCAGATTGATCAGCTGGGCTTCCGGGCGCAGGGCGTCGTCCAACTGGTCGATTTCAGGCAGAGAGAACGCCGGCCGGCCGCTGCCGATAATCATGGGCGCCACCATCACATGCAATCTGTCGAGCAGGCCGGCATTCAGGAACAACGACACCGTCACGCCACCCCCTTCGATAAAAATTTTTCTCAGCCCGAAATCCTGTAACACGCTCAGGATAGTCTGAGGAGATACGGGTGTTTGGCTATCAGCATCGCCCAGGCAAGGTACAACGGTCACGTGGCTGTCGGCTGCGAACCTTTGCCCCGGCTGATAGTCGCCTGCCACCAGATGCAGGGTCGGGGCGGCGCCGTCCGTGAACAGGTGATGGCTCGCAGGAACCCGGCGTTTGCGATCAATCACTACGCGCACCGGGTTGGAGCCGCTCGCCCGCCGCACAGTCAACCGTGGGTTGTCGGTGACAGCGGTGCCGGCACCGACGACCACCGCGTCACACACGGCACGGATGCGGTGCAGGTGGGTAATGCCGTCGTCGCCATTGATGAAGCGGGAACAACCGGTGACCGTGGCAATCCGGCCGTCCAGGCTCTGGCCGAGTTGGCCGATCACGTGGGTGCTGGTGGTGGGTTTCACCGGCCGGCACAGGGGAAGAAACACCGACAGCAGCTGTCTGGCCTCTGTGGTGGCGGGCCGGATCAGCTCCCAGCTCTTGCCGTTGATCTTCAGGGCGGGCTGGTCTGTACCCGGCGTGACCAGAGTGACGTTGCTCCGGTTCACGGCATCCAGAATGAGGTGCCAGGCGGTCTCGATGTCCAGTGCGCTCGAAGCGGTGTTCACAGCCATAAATAGTCCGTGTGAGTGGTGCTCGGTTCAGTATAGGCAGATTGTCTTCAAAGCTATATGTACGATACATTTCCGGTTTGATTCACTTTCTTCCCCATCTTTCCAGAGGCAAGGCAGCCATGCGTTACCTGCAATCGTTCAACCGCCGCTTGCGCCACATTCGCGAAGCCGGGCAGTGGTCTCTGG
>DASSWD010000254.1:0-11363 GCA_035705335.1 Marinobacter sp.
CTGCTCGCAGCGGGTGCGGGTCATGGGCATGCAGATCAGACCACGGCCGAATTTCGCCATGAAGTTGATGGCTTCCGGTGTGCAGTGCTCCGCCGCCATCACCAGATCGCCTTCATTCTCACGGTCTTCGTCGTCCATCAGGATAACCATCTTGCCCTGACGGATGTCTTCAATGATCTCTTCAATGCTGTTCAGTGCCATCGATTTGCAACCTTTCGCCCACCGTCGTTCGCCCGGCAGGACATGAATGGAATGATTAGCGGCGCGCCAGGATCAAGCGCTGATCCTCGCCCACCTGCCGGCGGTCAAGTACCTTCCATTGCACTTTGTCAGCCATGGTTTCCAGCGGCAGCGCTGCGGTGGGCCGCCCGGTGCTGCCAAGGAAAACCGGTGCCTGATAGAGCCACAGCTCATCCACCAGGTTTTCCTGAATAAAGGTTCCTGCCAGTGTCGGGCCTGCCTCCACCAGCAACTCGTTGATGCCCAAGCCGCCGAGCATGTCCAGCAGCTCGGGCACATCCACACCCTTGTCGCGCCAGGCCACGCCAGCCAGGCTGATGCCCAATGCGGCCAGATCCTGCGCCGGCGCCGTGTTCAACGTCGAGCTGGCACACACCAGCTGAACATTGCCACCCTGAAGGATGCGGGCGGTGTTGGGCGTGCGGGCATCGCGATCAGCGATCACCCGCAACGGCTGCCGGGAAGGCTCAGTGGCATCGCCAATATCGCCCATGTCGTCCCGGCGCACGGTGAGTGACGGGTCATCCGCCAGCACTGTGCCTACACCGGTCAGAATAGCATCGCTCAGGGCTCTCAGCCGTTGCACGTCCCGGCGGGCTTCGGGACCGGTAATCCACTGACTTTCACCCGACGCCATCGCCGTGCGGCCGTCCAGGCTGGCCGCCATTTTCAGCCGCACCCAGGGGCGACCGTGGTGCATGCGCTTCATGAAGCCGGGGTTAAGGCGCACGGCTTCTTCTGCCATCAGGCCTTCCGTCACCCGGATACCGGCCTCCCGTAACATGTCCAGGCCACGGCCGGACACTGACGGATTCGGGTCTTTGGTGGCGGCGAACACATGCACCACACCGGCGTCGATAAGTGCCCGTGCGCAGGGCGGCGTTCGGCCGTAATGACTGCAAGGTTCCAGCGTTACGTAGGCCACCGCGCCCCGGGCCTCGTGGCCAGCCTGGCTCAGGGCTTTAACTTCCGCGTGGGCCTCACCCGCGCGCTCGTGCCAGCCCTCACCGACAATCCGGTTGCCCTGGGCAATCACACAGCCAACCCGCGGGTTCGGGTGAGTGGAGTAACGGCCCCGCCACGCCAGTTGCACGGCGCGGGCCATCATCGCCCGGTCGCGATCTGAAATCATGCCTTACCCTTGCTGGCACCGGGTTCAGTCAACGCCCGGGCCACGTCGGCGGCTGAGTCGCCATTGCCCTGCGCCAGGCGCTCGATCTCTTCCTTGAACTCGTTGACGTCCTGGAAGCTGCGGTAAACCGAGGCAAACCTGACATAAGCCACTTTGTCCAGTTGCCGCAGTTCCGTCATGACTTCTTCACCCAACTGCATGGACTTTACTTCCCGCTCTCCGGTAGCCCGCAGGCGGTACTTGATTCGGTTGAGAGCGCCGTCGATGGATTCAATGCTCACCGGACGCTTTTCCAGAGCCTTCATCAGGCCAGCCCGCAGCTTGTCTTCATCAAACGGCTGCCGGGTGCCGTCCTGTTTGACCACCCGGGGCATCACCAGCTCGGCGGTTTCGAAGGTGGTGAACCGTTCCCGGCACGACAGGCATTCCCGACGGCGGCGCACCTGATCGCCCTCGGCGACCAGACGCGAGTCAATCACCTTGGTATCGGCTTCACCACAGAAGGGACAATGCATAATTCACGGGCTCCGGGAAGGAAAAGCCCGGGCCACCCTTCCCTCACAGGGTCAGGCGGTCCGGGCGGGCAGAGTCTGCGACGATCAGGCGTAGACCGGGAAGCGGGCACACACCGCTGTCACCTGCTCGCGCACCTTGGTGATCGTGGCTTCGTCGTTCAGGTTATCCAGAATGTCGCACATCCAACCCGCCAGATCACGACACTCGGCTTCCTTGAAACCGCGAGTGGTAACCGCCGGGGTGCCAATACGCAGGCCAGAGGTCACAAACGGCGAACGCGGATCGTTGGGAACGGCGTTCTTGTTGACGGTGATGTGGGCGCGGCCCAGAGCGGCGTCGGCGTCTTTACCGGTGATGTCCTGCTTGATCAGGCTGACCAGGAACAGGTGGTTCTTGGTGCCACCGGACACCACGTCAAACCCACGCTCAATGAACACTTCCGCCATAGCTGCAGCGTTCTTAACCACCTGCTGCTGATAGGTCTTAAACTCGTCGCTCATGGCCTCTTTGAAGCACACGGCCTTGGCGGCGATCACGTGCATCAGCGGACCGCCCTGGCCACCCGGGAAAACGGCAGAGTTCAGTTTCTTCTGCAGGCCTTCATCGTCGCACGCCAGAATCAGGCCGCCACGGGGACCGCGCAGAGTCTTGTGGGTGGTGGTGGCGATGACGTGGGCATGGGGTACCGGGTTCGGATAAACACCGGCAGCCACCAGGCCGGCTACATGGGCCATGTCCACGAACAGGTAAGCGTCGACTTTGTCCGCAATCGCGCGGAAGCGGGCAAAATCCAGCTCCTGGGAGTAGGCAGAGAAGCCGGCGATGATCATCTTCGGCTTGTGCTCCAGGGCCAGGGCTTCGATTTCGTCGTAGTCCAGCAGGCCGGTGTCGGTGTTGATACCGTACTGAACCGCGTTGTAGATCTTGCCGGAGAAGTTCACGCTGGCGCCGTGGGTCAGGTGACCACCGTGGGCCAGGCTCATACCCAGAACGGTATCGCCGGGCTTGAGCAGCGCCATGAACACGGCCGAGTTGGCCTGGGAACCGGAGTGCGGCTGCACATTGGCGTAGGCGGCACCGAACAGCTTCTTGGCGCGTTCGATGGCCAGGTCTTCGGCGATGTCCACGAACTCACAGCCACCGTAGTAGCGCTTGCCCGGGTAGCCTTCGGCGTATTTGTTGGTCAGCACACTGCCCTGGGCTTCCATTACCCGCGGGCTGGTGTAGTTTTCGGATGCGATCAGTTCGATGTGCGCTTCCTGGCGTTTTTCTTCCGCCTGCATGGCGTTCCACAGTTCTTCATCGAAACTGGCGATGGTCATATCACGATTAAACATGGATGTGCTGCCCCTGTCTGTGTGGCTGGCGCCGGAGCGCTGTTGGCTGCACCGGAACCCCTGAAAATTTGGGCCGCTATTCTAGCGCGAAAACGGGTTGAAAATCATCCTTTATACCGTCCGCAGATACCGGCATGCGGCTGGTTCCGGTTTCTGCTCAATTGCTATCGGTGGTGCGTTTCGTTACCTTACCGGATCAAACGCATGCAGTCCGATCGAGGGCGGTGGGGCTGGCCTTCCGGGATCGTCAAAATCAGGGATGATTTTGTCGAGCGTACATGGACGTATTCACAGCGTATCCCGGAAGGCCAGCCCCACCGACCGCGCCACCAGATTTCGAATTCAGCTCCAGTTTTGTGAGGTTAAAGCCAACAGGGCCCAATACGCCAATCTGCGCTATTGGCTCGGACAAACTGGCGGTTTTGCCAGTTGATGGAGACTGACTTGCGCAGCTTGTCGGTCAGCTCCAAAACCAGCGCCTTGAGCACGGCCGCACTTCGCAAGCATCTATCAATGGCTGTCGAGCAGCCTAAAGAAGCCCTGCACAGCCTCTGATGCCCGGCAAATAGAACGGTCTCCAGCCTTCTCTGCCTGGCAATATTTTTGTGCGTTTTCCCGTAGGGTTCAAAAGTGGTATGTCTGCCTGCTGGGTAGCGAGCGGAACGACTGTTTTCGGCCAAAAGCGGTCATCAGGGCTGGCTTGAATCGGGGCCGAAGGATTACGCTCTCAGCCCCATAATTGCTGGTCAGACAGTTACCACGATCTTGCCGATCTGCTGATTGGCTTCAAGGAAACGATGGGCATCCTGGATGTCGCTAAGTGCGAATGTCTTTGCGATGATCGGGCGCAACGCACCGGACTTCAACCCTTGCAGAATAAAAGCCTTCGCTCTCTCCAGGGCTTCAGGGTCGGCCACAATCTCTGCGTAGAGATAGCCCTTCAAAGTCAGACTTTTGCCCAGCACGGTAAACAGTGGGAATGGTGTCGGTTCAGAGCTGAGTGCGCCGTACACCAGCATAATTCCGCCCCGCGCCATGCTCTGCGTGAGAGGTTCAAAGGACGGCCCGCCGACAGGATCGAATACAACGCGAGCGCCTTGACCGGCAGTTATCGTCATAACACGCTCGACGATATCCTCTTCATCGCTGACGATGACATGCGCAGCGCCTGCATCAAGCAGGGCTTGCTTCTTCGCGTGAGTTCGAGTGATCGCAATCGATGTGGCGCCGACCATACGAGCCATTTGGAAGGCGGCCAAGCCAACACTGCTTGACGCGGCGGTAACGATGACAAAATCGCCCTGCCGTAGCTTCGCCTGTTCAATCAATGCCCCCCAGGCGGTGACGTACTGCATCCAAGACGCCGCAGCCTCTTCAAAGGACAAGTTCTCAGGGCTCTTTACCACCAGGTGGGCCGGTACATTGGCCAACTCGCCATAGGTGCCCCAGCGAGCAATATCCAGAGGTGGGATCAGAGCGACCGAGTCACCAACCGTGATCTCGGTTACGTCGCTCCCGACTGCCGTTACGATGCCTGCGGCCTCGTAGCCTAAGCGGCTGGGGAACTCCGCTTCTTGCAGGTATGCGTGATTGCGAAACATCACTTCGGCTCGGTTCAAGCCAATAGCTTTAACACTAATCTGCACCTCGTTTGCTGCTGGTGCCGATACTTCCAGATCTTCCAGCTTCAGAACGCTGGCGTCACCGTATTCATGAATTCTGACAATGCGTGCCATCATAAATACCTCGTTTATCAATGGGCCTCGACGTACATCCGGAAGGTATCCGGGCACTCGAAAGGTGACAAAAATTTAGTCATTGGTTGGCGCTAGATAAAGGCCTATGATGGCGTATTACTAGAAACAGAGTGTTTATAATGGATCGCCTGACCCAGATGGCCACGTTCGCCAAAGCAGTTGAGCTGGGCTCATTCAGCGCCGCTGCGGACGACCTGAATCTGTCCCCTCAATTGGTAGGGAAACAGGTGAAAATGCTCGAGCAACATCTGGGGGTTTCCCTGCTGCACCGGACTACGCGCAGGCAAAGCCTCACCGACTTCGGCAGGGCGTTCTACCCGCGAGCAAAACTGATCCTTGCAGACATGCAGTCTGCCGAGAACCTGGCTGCCCTCACTCGGGGCACACCAAGCGGCCGTCTTCGCATCAACGCGCCGGTCACGTTCGGAGTTCGCACGCTTTCGCCACGCCTGCTGGAATACATGGTTCGGTATCCTCAGGTGTCTGTTGACCTAACGTTATCGAACGAGCTGGTCGATATCGTTGATGATGGTTACGACGTGGTATTTCGCATCGGCGAGCTGGTGAGCAGTGGGTTGAAGGCAGTGCCACTGGAGCCCTATCAGATGGTTTTATGCGCTGCGCCGTCCTATCTTGCACGTCGCCCTCCCATCATCAATCCGTGGGATCTACAGCAGCAGGAGTGTCTGGGGTTTACCTATTCTGATGGCCGCTCACACTGGAGCTTCGACAGCCCGGAGGGGCGTATAGATGTTCCTATTAGAAGCAAATTAACGATCAATCAAGGTGATCCACTGCTGGCAGCGGCTGTAGCTGGCCTAGGTGTGGTTCTACAGCCGATAGAGTTGGTTAGCGATGCACTGCGCGATGGGACACTGGTGCGTCTGTTGCCGCAGTACCCAGTGCCGAATACCGCAATGCACATCCTCTATGCCCCTGACCGAAGAATGACTCCAAAGCTGCGCAGCTTCTTGGAGTTTGCGCGTGAGGCTTTTGGGCAGCGAGGCCCTCTCTAACGCATGAAAATCAATCACTCCTACGCTATCCGGTATTCGTAAAGGACGACGATTACCGTGGCTCACCGGATATGACCAAGCACCCCTTGTTGAGGAGGTACCTGCTGTAGCACTTCGCGGCGGAAGTCGAAGAACTGAAAGATGCCATGTTCGTTGGCTTGGGGCCGCAGATCCAGAGCGTGCTGGACCGCCTGATCCAGGAGCGGGCTCTGAATCCCGACCGGGTGATTGGCGGCATGCTGCACCCCTCCGGAAACTGCACCTACCGGATCAACTACCTCATCGGCGACAGAAGCGCGCTGGTCCCGCACGCCACCAGCCCTGTGCCTTACGACCAGGTCCGGCGAGCATTTCGGGAGCGGTTCGTCACCGCCTGATCGAACGTCGGATGAGTGGATGCGGACGCGGGTTCAATTCCGCAAACGGGAATAGAACTGGCGTCCTGTCTGATGCGCTCGGTTGGTGATCCGACCAGAGCAGAACTGGTAGGATTGCGGGCATCAAGGGCCGGGTTCCGCACCTTTCCGCAGGAGTTTGCAGCGGTCGTAAGGCGCTGAGTTACATAGGTTTGGCGCAGGGTTCCACCCCACCGAGCCCCTGCAGGAGTTCGAATCGTTACGCACGCCCCCCAGAAACCCTCACTAGCCCGCACGGCACGATGCTAGGTCGTTGATTTTCAAGAAATCGCTCGATCGATCCGCGCTTGCGGACTGCGGACTTCCAATGGGCCGGAAATCTGGCTCGCCCAGTCGGCTCTCGGTACCGACACGTTGCAAACAGTCGGTACTTCTCGATAACTACCCGACGAATCGGAACATCTCAGCTAGCCCTGAAGTTGCCCCTGCTTGCTGACGCAGCTTGGAAGTTCTGGCTGCAATATTGCCCCCCCCCCAATCGCTGTGGAAGGTAGCTCCCTGGGCAAGTGCAATCGAGGGGGGATCGCTGCGTAGGGCCGTGTGACCCCCATCCTGCAGCGTGACCTGATTGGGTCAAGGCCGGGTTGTCATGCAGGCAGCTTGGCTGCAAGCAGTTCGACCTTCTCGATATTGGGCGGAGAACTGAGCAAGGTCGCGGCGTTGGCCATCAAGGCCGCGGCGATCTCGCCGTTCAGATGTGCTTGGCGACCTGCCTCATCGGCAAAGGCATCGAACACACCGAACGTCGAAGGGCCAAACTTCAATGCGAACCAGGCAGTGGTGCCGGACTCGGCGTTGGCGAGCGGCAGTGCGCTGGCCAGGAAGTCGGCAAGCGCAGCCTCCTGGCCGGGTTTGGCTTCGAGGCGAACAAACAGGGCGAGCTTGGTCATACTGTAATCCTTTGGGTAAATGGGTTAGGTGAATGGATCAACGAGCCTGCAGTCTAAGTCGTCATGACAGCCATCTCTATAGACAATAATGACAACATTGATATCATTGTTGCCATGAAACTCCACATCCTTGTTTGTGATGGCATGTTTGATCTGGGGCTTGCGGCGTTCACCGACACAGTGGGCTTGGCCAATGCGATGGCGGGCTCGCTGCCACAGGCTCCCGCGCACATAGAGCTCACACTGGTGGGCGTGCGGCGTCGCATCCGAACTGCGCAAGGCTTGACGGTCCCCGTGGTCCCTGCGCGTAGTGTGCCGGAGCCAGACGTCGTGCTCGTGCCCGCGTTTGGCGACAAGATGCCTGACACGCTCTCGGCTCGGCTCACACGCCCCGATGTGCCCGACGCGGTCGCGGCGCTGCAGCAGTGGTCCACCGCCGGCGCGCACCTAGGTGCCGCTTGCTCCGGTAGCTTCTTGATTGCAGAGAGCGGCCTGCTTGATGGGCATCGTGCGACGACGTCATGGTGGCTGGGGCCGATGTTTCGGCAGCGCTATCCGAACGTCAAGCTGGAAGAGTCACGCATGATCGTGAACTCGACACGCTTCACCACCGCTGGTGCCGCTTTGGCCCACGTCGACCTGGCCTTGCGCATCATCCGGGAGCGCAGTCCGGCGCTGGCGGCCCTGGTGGCACGCTATCTGCTGGTCGAGGCACGCAGTTCGCAAGCCGAGTTCGTTATTCCCGACCACCTTGCGCATGCCGACCCGGTGGTGGAGCGCTTCGAGTGCTGGGCCAGAAGTCAGCTCGCGAAGGGGTTCTCGCTGGCCGAGGCGGCCAGCGCAGCGGGCACAAGCGAGCGCACCTTGGCGCGGCGGCTGCAAAGCGTTTTGGGCAAGACACCGCTGTCGTATTTCCAAGACCTGCGCGTGGAGCATGCCGTCCATCTCTTGCGCACCGGAAACGCGAGCGTCGACCAAGTCGCCGCACAGGTCGGGTACTCGGATGGGGTGAGCCTGCGGGCCCTGTTGCGCCGCAAGCTGGGCCGGGGTGTCAGAGAATTGCGACGCGGTGGATGACCAGAGGCGTTTGGTGTATACACGGCTGGAGACCGCCGAGAAACTGACGCAGGCCAAACGGCGCATTTGGACCTGACAAAACTACTGCCCGCCACGGCGCGCAAGCTCCAGTTTGACCCCGGACAAAGTTTTGCTGGCAATGTCGTGGTTGAGCAACTCAATACCTTGATTGAGCAACGCTGTGCACTGACGATTTGGCGGCTCACCGACCCCGCCGCCGACAATGACGCAGCCGCCGAGCCCACCGTTTGAACTACCGTGCGGACACGGGTTCGATTCAGGGTTTGGGAATTGAACCTACATCCCATCGCAGACGAGTTTGATGCCCGTTTGCGGCGACCAGCATGGCTGAGAAACCTGCTTGCAGGTCTACAATCGGGCAGGCTTTACGATCGAGTTCGCAATGGTTCGCAGCAGCCCGTTGCACTTCTATTGCGTGGTTCTCCCATTGAGGAAGATTAGAATGTATCTGCCGAGCACGATTCCTTATCAGCAGCATCGAGGGTTCAGCCGAACCTTCACTCCGGGTCATTTGAGCCTGGGATTGTTCTTCCCTTTGGAGGCCTTCGGTGGGGACATTCCGAGCATGCTCAACCAGGTCGCATTGGCCAAACGAGCAGAGGAGCTGGGCTTCTCCGCGCTCTGGTTTCGCGACGTGCCTCTTCGGGACCCTAATTTCGGCGATGTCGGCCAAGTCTTCGATCCCTGGGTTTACCTGGGCTATATGGCGGCTCATACGTCAGAGATAGCGCTTGGCAGCGCATCCATTGCCATCCCTTTACACCATCCTCTGCACACGGCCAAGGCGTCAGCCAGCGTCGATCAGTTGAGCGCAGGTCGCTTGATTCTGGGCGTAGCCTCCGGCGATCGCCCAGTGGAGTTTTCAGCCTTTGACGTCGATCCCGAAAGGCGCGGAGAAGTCTTTCGAGAGCACTACGAGGTGATTCGCCGAGCCTACAGCACCAGCTTCGAACCCATCCGCTGGAGCGGTGGTGAGCTGCGCGACGCAGACCTCATTCCGAAACCCACAACCCAAGTGATTCCGATGCTCGTGACCGGACATAGCCGCCAGTCACTGGATTGGATCGCGCGCGAAAGCGCCGGATGGATCAACTATCCACGCGCGCCGAAAATGCAGCGACTGATCGTGGAAGATTGGCGGATGGAGGTCATGAAGCAATGTGGTTCCGTCTATAAGCCCTTCACTCAGTCGCTTTACATCGACCTCAGTGAGAACCCGTCCACGCCGCCCACTCCCATTCATTTGGGGTTCAGGCTCGGACGCGACCACCTCCGGGCTTTGCTGGAGTCGCTTGAGGAAATCGGGGTGGACCACGTTATCCTCAATCTCAAGTACGGAAAGCGCCCTGCGGCGGACGTCATTGAGGAACTGGGCACTCACATCGTTGCGCAATTCGGAGTAAAGGCGCGTCCTGGAGCAAATTGATCCGCCGGCCGCGTCCAAGCCCGGCCGAGGTGGTGCGGCTCAACAGGCTGAATGATCAGGCCGATACCTGTTCAAGGAATATCAGTTGCAACGGCTCTTGCAGCAGATCATCTGCCGTGGCGGCAAAGCGCTGAAAGTAAGGCATCGAAAAATGCGCATCCAGCGCCGCCTGATCCCTGAAAGCCTCGCGCATGTAGAAAGTGCCCTGCTCGTCACGCTGCTCGAACAACACATAATCGAGATTGCCCGGCTCTGCGCGGGTCGGCTCTATCAGCGTCAGCAATTCTTCTTTCAATGCCTGTTCTTTGCCTGCCTTGGCCTTGAGCACGGCAATTGATACCAACTTGTTACTGGAAGTATTCATCGTCAACTCTCCAACATAAAAAACGGCAAGTGATGCCGCAGGCGGTTCAACGGGCCCGCAGGCGAGCCCGTCTGATGAGTGAAATCAGAAACCTTCGAGAACGATCTTGCCCCGGGCCTTGCCGCTCTCGATCAGCGCATGGGCACGACGCATGTTTGCAGCATTGATCGCACCAAAGTGCTCGCCCACGGTAGTTTGCAGAACACCTTGGTCAATCAGAGCGCTGACCCGATTGAGCAGGTGATGCTGATTAATCATGTCCGGGGTTTCGTACAGCGAGCGGGTGAACATCAGCTCCCAATGCAATGACAGCGACTTGCGCTTGAGCGGCATCACATCGAGGGTTTCGGGATCGTCAATCACACCCAGACGCCCCTGTGGCTTGAGCACGTCGATCAGTTGTGCAAAGTGTTGTTCGGTGTGGGTTAGGCTGGCGACATAGTCGATCTCCGGCACACCGAGCGCTTGCAACTGTGCGAGCAGTGGCTACCTTCTTCTCCAACTGCTTCTAGGGAATCAGCTTGTCCATCCGTTCCAGAAAGATCTCGCGGCGGGTCTTACGCTTCTTGTTCTGGTACTCGGCTTCGGAGAAGGTCATCTCATCCATGGCGGCAATGAATCCTATGCGGTTGGCGATGGCAATATTATCGCTGATTTCGAGACTTATTCAGAGTCTCCTTAAGAGTTAACACGGAATCTAATTGATAAAGCATACAGGAGACCCACAAAAAGCAGAAATCGCCCGAGACCAATGGCGTTATATACATAATTATCAATCAAAGACAACACAACCACCATCGAAATGTAAACCAAAAAATACAGCGAAATAGTAGAATTTAAGAATACCAAAATACAAACAATAAAAAAAACACTAAAAATTCCAATATACCCAAGATCGAACAGCAACGAAGAGTATAGTGTTTGATAAAGGCCATGCCTCTCGTTTGTTTCCATAATATTAGATTGATATTCCGAACGATCACACATCGCGACTAAACACACTTCGTCCATGAAATAATTAAACCCTCCCACCAGGCTATATGCATCTTTATTCAGCAAATAGCCGAATTCGGAAATCGAATGAGTGACATATTGGGAGATATAAATCATGACATAAATTGAATCGGGAAAATCTCCCTC
The DNA here is from genome assembly GCA_035705335.1 of Marinobacter sp. GTDB lineage: Bacteria > Pseudomonadota > Gammaproteobacteria > Pseudomonadales > Oleiphilaceae > Marinobacter. The sequence continues at coordinate 11,333 of DASSWD010000254.1, forward strand.
TAAATAAACATCTTTAACAGGCAAGTTCTCG
>DASSWD010000255.1:0-5230 GCA_035705335.1 Marinobacter sp.
ATCTTCGCTCGGTATACCAACGGCCAGTCCCAGTCTCTGGGGCAGGTAGCCCTGGCATCGTTCAACAACGTGGATGGTTTGTCGCCGGTAGGTGACACCGCCTGGGTAGAAACCTTTGACTCCGGACAGCCGATCATCGGCGCGCCGGACACCGGCACTCTGGGGTCTATCAAGGCAAGCTCCGTTGAGGAGTCCAACGTCGACCTGTCCGCCGAACTGGTGAACCTGATCATTGCCCAGCGCAACTATCAGGCGAATGCCAAAACCATTGAAACCTCCGATGCGGTCACTCAGACCATCATCAACCTGCGGTAACCCGCTTTTCTGAATATGGCATGACTCCTGCTTGAATCTGGAAGACCGACTGGAAACAGTCAAGATTCCGGCAGGAGTTTGCCCATGGACAAAGCCCTTTATATCGCAATGTCTGGCGCCAAGCAGAACATGATGGCCCAGCGGGCCCACGCCAATAACCTGGCCAACGTAAGCACCACGGGTTTCAAAAGGGATTTTGCCCAGGCCCGCAGTATGCCGGTGTTTGGCGAGTATCACCCCACGCGCGCCTACGCCATGACTGAACGCCCCGGCACAGACCTTTCCGCCGGCGCACTGCAGGAAACTGGCCGCAAGCTTGATGTTGCTGTTGGAGGCGACGGCTGGCTGGCCATTCAGAATGCCAATGGCGAGGAGGTGTTCACTCGAACGGGCAGTCTGCAGATCGATGTAAATGGGCTGGTTCGTCTGAGCAGCGGTGAACTGGTACTGGGTAATGGTGGCCCGGTGGCTGTGCCGCCTTTCGATAATCTGCTGATTGGTTCTGATGGCACCGTTTCCATTGTTCCCGTGGGCGGGCCACCCGACCAACTGGTGGTGGTGGACCGATTGAAACTGGTCAGTCCGCCGGCGGATGCGCTGGAAAAAGGCCTGGACGGATTTATCCGGCGCAAACCGGATCAGCAGCTGGACGGCGAGGAACCATTCGACGCCACTGTTCGGGTGGTCACCGGTTTTCTCGAAAGCTCCAATGTGAATGCGGTGGAAGAAATGATCGCTAACCTGCAGCTGGCTCGCCAGTACGAGCTTCAGGTAAAGGTTATGAGCACGGCGAATGAGAATTCCGAAGCGGCGGCACGACTGTTGCAGAATCTCTGATAGTACCTAATTGGGTTTCATGGGCGGCGCCAAAGCGGCAAAAACCCGCCGCCCGGGAGGAGTAAGACTATGCATCCAGCACTTTGGGTCAGCAAAACCGGATTGAGCGCGCAGGACACTAACCTGGCGACCATTTCCAACAATCTGGCCAACGTAAACACCACCGGGTTCAAGCGGGACCGTGCGGTATTTCAGGATCTTCTCTACCAGATCAATCGCCAGCCCGGTGGCCTCAACACAGAGAATACCGAGTTGCCTTCAGGCTTGCAGTTGGGCACCGGTGTGCGAATCGTTGGTACGGCCAAACAGTTCACCCAGGGCAATTTGCAGATAACGGAGCAACCGCTGGATCTGGCCGTTAACGGCCGGGGCTTCTTCCAGATCGAATTGCCAGACGGACAGATCGCCTATACCCGGGACGGTCAGTTCCAACTGAATTCAAATGGTGATGTGGTCACTCCCGATGGCTACACGCTGGACCCGAACATCAATGTGCCGGAAAACGCCACCAACATCACCATTGGCCGGGACGGCACAGTGACCGCAGTGACTGATGATCAGGCGGCGCCGGTGAACCTCGGCCAGGTCACGCTGGTGGACTTTATCAATCCGCAGGGCCTGCAGGCCATAGGCAATAACCTGTTCAAACAGACCAATGCCAGTGGCGACCCGATTGAGGGTGAGGCTGGTCTGGACGGGCTGGGAACCATTGAGCAGGGCACGATCGAATCCTCCAACGTGGAGGTGGTGGAAGAACTGGTGAACATGATCACCACACAGCGCGCCTATGAGATGAACAGCAAGGTCGTGTCCACCACGGATCAGATGCTGCAGTTCATCACTAATAATATTGGGTAAGCCATGAAACGCATTCATCACGCTGTCAAGACAGACTGCCTGGGCACACTGGCCGTGGTGGGTTTGCTGATCCTGCTCCAGGGCTGTACGGCCATGACCCGGCCGCGAGCGGTACCGGGTGACCCCGCCTATGCGCCGGTGCGTGCACAGGCCATGATGCAGCGTGATCCTGAGTCGGGGGCGATTTTTCAGGTTTCGCGCAGGTACAACCTTTATGGTGACACCAAGGCGATCAATGTGGGTGATGTGCTGACGGTCCTGTTACGTGAGAGTACGAGCGCCAGCAAGAATGCGGAAACCAGCATCACCAAAGATACGGAACTGAGTATTCCTGAGCCGAACCTGTTCGGTAAAAACAACATCGGGCTGAACGCAGCGGCCAATTTTGAGCGGGATTTCGAAGGTTCTGCCGAGGCCGATCAGAGCAACAGCCTGGCCGGGAGTATCACCGTGTCCGTTGTGGAAGTTCTGCCAAACGGGGTCTTGCGGGTTCGCGGCGAAAAATGGCTGTCACTGACCAATGGCGATGAGTATATCCGGCTGACTGGACTGGTCCGTCCAGAAGATATTCTGCCGGATAACACGGTCACGTCGAGCCGGATAGCCGATGCGCGCTTTGCCTACGGGGGTACCGGAGATTTTGATCAGGCCAATCAGATGGGCTGGCTGGCGAGATTCTTTAACAGCGAGTGGTGGCCATTATGATACGCATGTTGCTGTTCACTCTGCTTCTGCTGGTGGTGTGCGTGCCTCCGGTCATGGCGGATCGCCTCAAGGACCTGGCGCAAGTCAAGGGTGTGCGAGACAACCAACTGGTGGGATACGGTCTCGTCGTGGGTCTTGATGGTACCGGCGACAGTGCGCCTTTTACCAATCAGACGTTCCGGAACATGATGGACCAGTTCGGTATTACCTTGCCGCCCGGCGTCAATCCCAACCTTGCAAACGTTGCCGCGGTCACCGTCAGTGCCACGTTGCCACCGTTTTCCAAGCGCGGTCAGGAAATCGACATTACCGTTTCATCGATTGGCAACGCGGACAGCCTGCGCGGGGGGACATTGCTGATGACCCCGTTAAAAGGCGCTGATGGTCAGGTGTACGCAATGGCTCAGGGCAGTCTGGTGGTCGGGGGGTTTGGCGCCCAGGGACAGGACGGCTCGCGGATCACAGTGAACGTGCCCAGCGTTGGCCGTATTCCCAATGGCGCTACCATCGAGCGAGAGGTGCAGTCCCCGTTCGCCCAAGGCGATACCATTACGTTTCACCTGATGCAGTCCGACTTCACCACGGCGCGCAGGGTGGTCGAGGCCATTAACGATCTTCTGGGCCCGGATATGGCGTATGCCCATGATGCAACCTCCGTGTCTGTGCGTGCACCTCGTGATCCGTCCCAACGGGTCAGTTTTCTATCAATCCTGGAAAACATTGAAATCGTACCGGCAGAGGCGCCCGCACGCGTGGTGATTAACAGCCGCACCGGCACCATTGTGATTGGGCAGAATGTCAAGGTCAGCCCGGCGGCCATCACCCATGGCAACCTCACCGTCACTATCCAGGAGAATCCGGAGGCAGTGCAACCTAACCCTCTGGCCGGTGGTGAGACGGTTATTGAACAGAATACCCAGATCGCCATCACCGAAGAGCCTGCCCGCATGTTCCAGTTCGGCCCCGCCACCACACTGAGTGAAATTGTGCAGGCAGTGAACCAGGTCGGCGCGGCACCGGGCGATGTTATGGCGGTGCTGGAAGCCCTGAAACAGGCCGGCGCCCTGCGTGCCGAGCTGATTGTTATCTAGGGGGAGCCATGCAGGACTATCGCTTGCAACAGGCGCAGGTATACACCGACTTCAGTGGCCTGAATGCGATCAAGACCCAGGCGAAGACCGACAAAAAGGCCGCGCTGGAACAGGTGGCGCGCCAGTTTGAAAGCCTGTTTCTGCTGGAAATGCTGAAATCCATGCGAAAGGCCGGCGAGGCCTTTGCTGAGGGCAATTACCTGAACAGCAACGAAAGCGAATTCTATCGGGATATGTTCGACAGCCAGGTCAGCCTGAGCATGGCTGGCTCCGGTGGAACCGGGCTGGCAGAAGCGCTGGTGCGCCAGTTGAGCCGAGAGATTCCGGGTATGAACGGGCAGGGTGAGCGGCTGGCCAGCCACAAGGCCAGCATTGCTGACTATGATCGAAGCCTGCCGGCAATATCACCCCGGCTGCCAGAACGCATGGCTGACGTTGCCGCACTGTCTGAAGCCCAGGCCCATGAAATGGCACCGGACAACAGGCCGGCAGCGACGACAGCATCGGCAACGGATCTGCCAGAGCGCTTTGAATCCCCGGAACAGTTTGTTCAGAAACTGATGCCCATTGCGCTGAAGCTCAGTCAGGAAAGCGGCATTGATCCGCGCCTGATGGTGGCCCAGGCGGCACTGGAAACCGGCTGGGGCAAGCACATGATCAAGGGCGACAACAACGAACACAGCTTCAACCTGTTCGGCATCAAGGCCGACCAGCGCTGGAGCGGCGAGGCCGTGACCATCACCACGACTGAATTCCGGGACGGTGTGCCGATGAAGGAACGGGCCGATTTCCGCGCCTATCCGGATTATGAGGCCAGCTTCCGAGATTACGTGGACTTCTTGCAGAGCAACCCCCGTTACCGCGACGTGCTGTCGTCAGCGGACCAGCCGGAGGTCTTCGCCGAGAAACTGCAGCAGGCTGGCTACGCAACTGATCCCGAGTACGGCAGCAAGATACGCCAGATCATGAATCGTGAATCCCTGATGACCCTGTCGCTGGCCAACGATGGCGCGGAGGAGTAAGACACCATGGCGGGACTGATCGGAATTGGACTGACCGGCGTGCTCGCGCACCAGACCGCGCTGAACACCACGGGTAACAATATCACCAACGCCAACACCCCCGGCTACAGCCGCCAGGAGGTGCAATTCTCGACTCAGGAAGGGCGGCGGACCGGTGCCGGAACCATCGGCAGTGGCGTGTCCATCGAGAACATCCGGCGACTGGCCGATGAATACGTCAGCCAGCAGCTGCGCGAAGATTCCACCCTGTTTGGTGAGCAGAACGCCCTGAATGCTGAACTCACACGGCTGGACAACCTGATTGGCGGCGAGGATACCGGGCTCAGCAAGGCCTTGAACAACTTTTTTGCTGCCCTTCAGAATGCCGCGGAAGACCCGACATCGCTGCCCCAACGGCAGTTG
>DASSWD010000256.1:0-8775 GCA_035705335.1 Marinobacter sp.
TGCTACAGAATACCGTAACTTTTACAGGGGCCGAAACACTGCGCTGGCAAGCAAAGCCCGCCAATAGCGTTACCCGGCGCTAGAAAGCAAAACGGGCGCCACCTGGGCGCCCGTTGAGAGGATTGAACCAGTAGCGGTGACGCTTAACGCCAGCCCACCCGGTCAAAAATACGCACGGCTTCCGGGTTGTTCTCACCCAGAACGCTGACGTTGACCTCGTCAATGTTCAGGTTACCCCAGGAATCCAGCACCGGGCTGGCCAGCACACCGTCAACGGCAGGGTATTCGTGGTTGCCCTCCGCGAAGATGCGCTGGGCGGTATCCGAGGTCAGAAACTCCAGGAAGCGCACGGCATTCTCGCGGTTGGGGGCGTGGGCTACCACGCCGGCACCACCGATGTTGGCGTGCACGCCACGGTCGTCCTGGTTGGGGAACAGAATACCCACCTTACGGGCGACTTCCCGGTCAGCGACATCCTCCGAGTTCAGCAGACGCACATAGTAGTAGTGGTTACCCACTGCGAGGTCGCACTCACCGGCAGCCACGGCGCGAATCTGATCGGTGTCACCACCCTGCGGGTCGCGGGCCATGTTGTCGACCACACCCTGGGCCCAGGCCTCCGCGTCTTCAACACCATGGTGTTCAATCATGCTCGCCAGCAGTGACTGGTTGTAGATGTTGCTGGAGGAACGAATACAGATCTCACCCTCGAATTCGGGCTTGGCCAGGTCCTCATAATCGCTGATCCGGGACGGATCGAAATTCTCGCGGTTGTAATAGATCACCCGCAGGCGCTGGCTGAAGCCAAACCAGTGGCCTTCAGGATGGCGCAGGTATTCTGGCAGGCGTTCGTTCAGCACCTCCGATTCCACCGGCTGGAAGATACCGGCCTGGTCCGCCCGCCAAAGGTTACCGGCGTCAACCGTCAGCAAAACGTCGGCCGGGCTGGCCACGCCTTCGCGCTCGATGCGCTCGATCAGCGCGGCGGTCTCACCTTCGATCAGATTGACCTCGATGCCCGTCTCTTCGGTGAAGGCATCGTAAATGGCCTGGTCGGAATCGTAGTGCCGTGCGGAGTAGAGGTTCACCTCACTGGCATGGACACTGGTAGCGGCAGTGGAAGCAATCAGCGCTGCGGTGAGCAGTTGGGCTTTCGGGGATAGCACGTTAGTACGCTCCTTTCTTGAGAACCGTTTGTACAGCGTTGTACAAGCGTTTTGATAATAAGTTAAACGATAAACGTTATTATTAGCGCTTAGTAAATCGGAACTGAGCGCCTAAGTCAACGAATCAGAATCAATTTCAAATACGAAAAAGATTCTACTTGGGAACCAAGTCGTTTTAGAATCACGTGACACTCCGTCGTTATGGTTGAGCGAGTTCTATGAGCGCATTCCAATCTGCCGTCCTGAGTTCACCAACAGCCCCCGCCGAACAACCCCGACCGGTGCTGCGGCTGAGCGGCGTGCACTGCCACTTCGAGGACCACAAGGCAGTTGAAGACGTCAGCCTGGACATTCAGGCGGGCGAGGTCGTTTGCCTGCTGGGTCCGTCCGGCTGTGGCAAGACCACGCTGTTGCGTATTGCAGCCGGCCTGCAGGAGCCCTCCGAAGGCCACGTTTACCTGGACGACCAGTTGGTCGCCGCCGACGGGCACAGCTACTGCCCGCCTGAACAACGCAATGTCGGCCTGGCGTTTCAGGAGTCGGCGCTGTTCCCGCACCTGACCATTCTCGAGAACGTCTGCTTTGGCCTTCAGGGCCTGCCCAAACCGGAGCGCGCTGCACGGGCCATGAATCTGCTGGAAAAGCTGGGCATGGCCAGACACGCCAACGTCTACCCCCACACCCTCAGTGGTGGCCAGCAGCAGCGAGCAGCGCTGGCGCGGGCGCTGGCGCCATCACCGAAGGTGATGCTGCTGGACGAGCCTTTTTCCAGCCTGGACGCCCGCCTGCGAGACCAGATCCGGGACGACACCCTGCACGTGCTGAAGGAAATGGGCACTGCCACCCTGCTGGTCACCCACGATCCGGAAGAAGCCATGTTCATGGCCGATCGCATTGTGCTGATGCGGGATGGCAAGGTAGTACAGACCGGCACCCCGGAGGACCTTTACTGCCGGCCGGCGGATCCGTTCGTGGTGAATTTCTTCGGGCAGGTCAATGAGTACCGCGGCAGGGTCCACAATGGCTGTGTGGAAACCCCGGTGGGATCGGTTCAGGCCGGTGCTCTGGCGGATGGCGCCGAGGTCTCGGTGATGATTCGCCCGGAAGCGGTCCAGGTCACCCAGTTGCCCGGCACCGCCGAAGAGCACGGGCCGTTGAGTCACGTCATTATGTCACGGCTGTTGGGCACCACCAGCCTGATGCACATCTGCGCCCACGGGCGCGGCGGTGAGGAGATGCACCTGCACGCCCGGGTGCCCGGCCTGTTTCTGCCCCCGGAAGGGCAGGCGGTGGCGCTGAGCCTGGACCCGTCAAAAGTCTTCGTTTTCCCCGCCTGATGTCGACGCCGGTCAGCCCGGGCGACTGCCCGGGCGGGCCCGGCGTATGGCCAGACTGAGCAGAATCACCGGAACGATACCAACCACGACAATCGACAGCGACGACAGCGCAGATTCCGCCAGCCGCTCGTCGGAGGCCAGGCTGTAGGCTCGCACCGCCAGGGTGTCAAAGTTAAAGGGCCGCAGCAAAATGGTGGCCGGCAGCTCTTTCATCACATCCACAAACACCAGAATACCCGCCGCCAGCAGGCTGCCCCGCATGATGGGGGTGTGTACTTTGCGCAGGGTGCCGCCAGCGGTTTGCCCCAGGGTTCTTGAAGCGGCATCCATCGCCGGCGTCACCTTGCCCAGACTGGATTCCACGGTATTGAACGACACCGCCAGGAAGCGGACGCTGTAGGCGTAGATCAGCACAAAAGCGCTGCCACTGAAAATCAGCCCCACCATGAATCCGTAGTTGTCCCGCAGGTACAGGTTCAGGGTCTGATCCAGCCAGGCCAGCGGGATCATGATGCCGACCGCAATGACCGAACCCGGGATGGCATAGCCCATGGAGGCGATGCCGTTGGCCGCCCGCACCCATCGGCTCTGGTTCAGGCGGGCACCGTAACTGAGTAACACCGCCAGCCCCACGGCCACCACGGCTGCGGTGCTGGCCAGCATCAGGCTGTTCTTGGCGAACGGCAGGAAGCGGTCTCCCATCAGGGCGTCGCCGGTGGTCAGCGCCATTTCCAGCAGCACCAGCGCGGGCAACAGGAAACCGATGAACACCGGCAGTAAGCAGAAGAGGAACGCCAGCAGGGCCTGTCGCGGTGTCAAAGCATACTCCGGCAGGGACTGATAACGCAGCGGCGCATGGTATTTCTTGCCGCCCCGGGACGCCCGCTCCAGGAACACAATGGTCATTACGAACACCAGTAGGCAGGCGGCCAACTGTGCCGCGGCCACCTGTTCACCCAGCCCGTACCATGTGCGATAAATACCGGTGGTGAAGGTATCGACACCAAAGAACTGCACCGCGCCGAACTCGTTCAGGGTTTCCATCAACACTAGGGACACGCCACCGATGATGGCTGGCCGGGCCAACGGCAGCGCGACTTTCAGGAACATGCGCCAGGGCCCCATCCCCAGCGTGCGGCTGACATCGAGGGCGCTGACTGACTGCTCCATGAACGAGGCCCGGGCGAGCAGGTACACGTACGGATAAAGCACCGTGGTAATCAGCAGGCAGGCGCCACCAAGGGAACGGATATCCGGAAAGTAGTAATCGCCAAAGTCCCAGTTGAACCACTCCCGCAGGGCGCTCTGGACCGGGCCGGCATACTGCAGGAAATCGGTGTAGGCATAAGCGATTACGTAGGTGGGTACCGCCAGAGGCAGCAGCAGCGCCCACTCAAACAAACGCCGCCCGGGGAACCGGCACATCACCACCAGCCAGGCACAGCCGGTGCCGATAATCGCCGTGCCCAGGCCCACGGTAACCCCCAGCACCAACGTGTTGAACAGATACCGGGGCAACACCGTGCTGGCCAGATGACTCCAGACATCCCCCGACGGGAAAAACACATGCACCAGAATGACCACCACCGGCGTGGCCACCAGCAGCGCGATCAGCAGAGTCGAAACCGTCCAGGCGCTGAGCCAGCGCCTGGACCGGGCAGTTGGAAGACTGGGCGTGTCAAGTTCGGGCAACGTGCCCTCCTAATGAGTCGAGTGAGCGTTGGGGGCTCAAATCATACTCAATCCCGGGTCGAAGGGCACGGGGCGCCGCAGGGTGCACAGGCGGTTTCGTCGCGCTGGTTCAGAGCGGTTGCGACATTGCCCTGACCGGAATTGAACGCAAAAGTCGGGCTGTTCAGGTGGTCCACCAGAATCAGCGCCAGAATGATCGCCAGCGTGGCCAGGATTCGGGTACGACTGTAGGCATGTTCCATGTTTCAGACCCCGCCTCAGTTTGGCAGCCGGCCGTGAAACCAAAGGCGCCATGATACAGGGCGATGCCAAGGATGGTGCCAATGGCGAACAGGGCCACCATGAACGGCGCGGTTTCGAGCCAGATCAGCAGGCCCAGCAGAACAGAACTGGCGAGTGCGGTAACAACAATAAAGCGGTCAACCTGCGAGCCCGGCGTGAGGCCGGGCTGCAGGGCTGCGGAGGTCGACATACCAGGTGACTCAGTTGAACAGATCAAGAACTTTGCCAAGACCCTGTTTGGCAACCTGAAGCGGGCGACTGCTGTCCTGGGACCACTCCGCCATGGAGCCATCGTACATGGCAACTTCGTCAAAGCCCGCCAGTTCGCTCAGTACGAACCAGTCGGTCGCTGCCCAATGCCCGGTATTGCAGAACGCAATGGTACGCTCCGAAGGATCCAGCTCTGCGCGATTGACCTGATCGGAGATGGCATCCGCATTCAGGTACCATACCTGCTGCTGCTCTTCCAAAAACCGGGTATGCGGCAGATTCAGAGCACCGGGAATGGTGCCCGGCGCTTTGGCAGCGGGGGACTTGGTTTCGCCACGAAAGTAGTCTTCCGGCCGGGCATCCACCAACTGGGCCTGGCTTTCCCGCGCCTGCTCCACCTCCTCAAGGGTTGCCAGCAGTTCCGGATTCAGGGTGCCCGTAAACTGCGCAACGGGGCGCTGCTCCGCCGGGCCTGAGGCCACCTCGTAGCCAGCCGCCTGGCAGTCCGGCGTACCCAGATGAACATCGGAGATGAAAACGCTTCGGTAGCTGTGCATGTCGTCTCCCGTCACTCGGCTTTTTCGTCCGGTCAGACTGGCAGCCGGCGGTGACGCCGGCGTGACAGGAGGGCGACAGTTCCGTGACGGGGCCGGCCCGCGGCGTTTTACCTCAGGTCAGGATTCAGGGTGTAAGTGCCGGTCACCCGGGCGCTGGCCAGCACATGCCCGGCCATGGCCTCACGCACGGCATTGCCGTCAAACTCGCCGCTCAGCCCCAGAGACTCAACGTCCAGCGCGTGAACTTCGAAGTGATAGTGGTGCAGGATCTCGTCATTCCACGGTGGGCAGGGGCCATCGTAGCCGGCGTAGGTACCTGCCATGTCCGGATTGCCCGCCAGGAATTGGGTGTAGTTGTTGACGCCGCGCACGCCAATCGGACCGGCGCCGGCCGGTTTACCCTTCGGCCGCACACCGTCGCTGTCCTCGCCTTCAGGAATACGGTTCACCGTGGCCGGAATATCCACCAGCAACCAGTGAAAGAAATCCACCCGGGGCAGGTCGGCGGGGATGGTCTTGCCTTCCTGGTTCACGTCGTCGGCCACGCTGGGCACGTCCGGGTCGAACATGATCACCGCAAAGCTTTTGGTACCGGCCGGCGCGTCTTGCCATATCAGTTCCGGGTTGCGGTTGGGGCCAAAGCTCATGTGGTCCTGCTCGCTGGGCACGCCAAAGGCGAAGGTGCCCGGGATTGACTTGCCGTCAGTAATACCTGTCACACTCAGTTTCACGGTTGGCTCTCCTCTGATTTGGTATTGCGTATCTTCATCATACGCAACAAAACCGCCCCGGTTTAGAGGTGGTGATTTTGTGATCAGGGCGCCACTCCCTTTATACTTGAGCACGAACTCAAAATGCAGGGAACGACAGCGGGAACCCCATGGCCAGAAACCCACTCTACGACCGCACGACGGCGCTGGATAAAGCAGTAGCGCTGTTCTGGGAAAAGGGCTACCACGGCAGCTCCATGAAACAGATCGAGCAGGCGCTGGATATGCGCCCGGGCAGCCTTTACGCAGCATTCGGCAGCAAAGACGGGCTGTACTGTGAGGCATTGGAACGCTATGCCGCTGCTGGCGCGGTTGAGCTGGCGCAACACATGCGGCACCACGATTCCATTATCGGTGGGTTACAGCACTACCTGCGAAACATCGCCCGGGCCTGCGCCACGTGCGAGCCGGCCCCGTCCCGGGCCTGCATGATCGTCAAAACCTTACTGGAAACCAGCCACACCCATCAGGGGCTGTCGGATCAGGCCCGTGAGATTCTCGCGGGTATTGAAAAGGGGCTGATGGAACAACTGGACGAAGCCGCGCGGCGCGGCGAGTTGCAAACCGATGTGGATACGGCACGGCTTGCCCGGTTGCTGCAGAGCCAGATCATGGGATTGCGGGCGATCGCCGAGCGTGATCTGCCGACGGAGCAGATAGAAGCGCTCGGCGACGATATGGCAGCCCTGCTGAACGCGTACAGGGCCGCGTGACTCAGGCGGCGGTGGCGCGCTCCCGGGGTACCTTGCGCAGGCTGCTGGCGGTCTGGCCACCGGGCAACGCCGCGATCATATCGGCCGCCCGCAGCAGGCCGGCCATATCGACACCGGTTTGGTAACCACCTTCGTCCAACGCAAACAGCAAATCTTCCGTGGCGGTATTTCCGGTGGCGCCTGGGGCGAACGGGCAACCACCCAGGCCGGCGCAGAGTCCTCACGGGTACCGGAGCGGCCCGGGAAGTTCCGGGGCACGGTGCGCAGGCTGTTGCGGCCGGCGGCCGGCGCCTGGCCCATGCCGATGCAACCGTTACAGCCGGGCTGGTGCAGGCGCGCTCCGGCCGCCACCAGTGCACCCAGGTGGCCCTGGTCGATCAGCGCGCTGAGCACGGTCCGGGTCGACGGATTGATGTCGAGGGAGACCCCGTCCGCCACCCGCCGGCCTTTAACCATGTAGCCGACCACGGAAAAGTCCTGGTAGCCGGGGTTACCGGACGACCCGATGTAGGCCTGGTAGATGGGCTCACCCGCCACTTCCCGCACCGCCACAACTTTTCCGGGCTGGACGGCAGCGCAATCATGGGTTCCAGTTCCGACAGGTTGACGGTGATTCTCCGGTCGTAGTTGCAACCCTCATCCGCGGCCAGGGGCTGCCAGTCCTGCTGACGGCCACGACTGGCCAGAAACGCCCGTACTGCCTCATCGCTGGGGAACACACTGGCGGTGGCACCCATTTCGGTACCCATGTTGGCCAGCACGTGGCGGTCCATGGCACCCAGGCACTTCAGGCCGTCGCCGATGAACTCCAGCATGCAGTTCTTGAAACCGGCCACGGTATGACGGCGCAGCAGTTCCAGAACGATATCCTTGGCACTGACCCAATCCGGCAGGGTACCGGTCAGTTCCACCGCTACAATTTCTGGCATGGGCAGGTAAAAGGGCTCGCCGGCCATGGCCATGGCAACCTCAATACCGCCCGCACCCACCGCCAGCATGCCCAGCGCGCCGGCCGCCGTGGTGTGGCTGTCGCAACCAATCACGCTCTGGCCCGGCACGCCGAAGCGCTCCATATGCACCGGATGGCTGATGCCGTTGCCCGGGCCACTGTACCAGACACCCAGGCGCTCACAGGCGCTTTTCAGAAACAGGTGGGAATCGGCGTTGATGTTGTCCTGCTGCACCAGGCTGTGGTCGATGTACTGCACCGACGGCGAGGTTTTGACCCGGTCAACCCCCATGGCCTGGAGTTCCAGCATCACCAGAGTGCCCAGGACGTCCTGCAACAGTGCCTGATCCATCCGCAGGGCGATTTCCGTGCCCGGCATCAGGGCACCGGACACCAGGTGCGAGCGGATCAGCTTGTGGCTCAGTGATTCAGCCATCGGAACTCCCGGGTGCCCGGTCCGGCTGACCCCACTCCAGCGCCGTCTGCACAGCATTGATCAGAAATTGCAGGGTCAGGGCCCCAAAGCCAGCCGGCAGCAGGCCGTACGGGAAAACCATCGGCGTACCCAGTGCACTGGAGACCCGCTCCCCATACTCGTAAGCATCGGCTGCCAGAAGAATGCCGCGCCAGGTCATGATGGCGCAGAACACCACACCAATCAGGAACCCGACAAAGGCGATGGCCAGCCGAACGCGGGCTGGCATCTTGTCGACGAAAAAGGTGATGCGAATGTGGGCATCCTGCTTCTGGGCCTCAGCGGCGCCAATCACCGCCAGGAACACCAGCAAGAACGAGTTCACTTCCAGGCTCCAACTGGTGGGTGCCGAGAAGGCATACCGCATACAAGAACGGATTCAAACACGATCAGCGCCCCTCAAATAACATTTTTATTGTGCAGCGTTTCGATCTGGGCCTCTGAAAGACCCAATATCTGCTCTAAAACCTCCCTGTTATGGAAACCCAGCTCCGATCCCACATGGCGTACCTGGCCAGGCGTGCGGGACAGCTTCGGGAATACACTCTGCATGGGCGTCGGCTGGCCGTGCCTGCCGGGCACTTCGACAATGGCTTCGCGAGCCTTGTAGTGGGGGTCCTTGAC
>DASSWD010000257.1:0-4542 GCA_035705335.1 Marinobacter sp.
CTTGCCTTCCACCAGGTTACGCACCAGCTGCTCGGTCTGACGCACGGTCATGCCCTTGGCGACCACCTGGCGCGCGGCTTCTATCTGTTGCTCGCCCTGTACACCCAGAAGCGCCCGGGCATGGCCCATTTCCAGATCGCCATGTTCAAGCATACGGCGCACATCGGCCTCCAGACTGATCAGCCGCAGCAGGTTGGTCACCGTCACCCGGTTCTTGCCCACGGCTTCGGCAACACCAGCCTGGGTCAGGTCGAATTCCTTCTGCAGGCGCTGCAATGCCAGCGCTTCTTCCATCGGATTCAGGTTTTCACGCTGAATGTTCTCGATCAGCGCCATGGCGATGGCGTCTTCGTCGGAAACATCGCGGATCACCGCCGGAATCTGGTCCAGCCCGGCCATCTGCGAAGCGCGCCAGCGGCGTTCACCGGCAATCAGTTCGAAGGATTCGGGGCCCTGGGGGCGCACCACAATGGGCTGCATAACACCCTGGGCACGGATCGACGCGGCCAGCTCTTCCAGCGCATCGGCTGACATATCGCGCCGGGGCTGGTAAGTGCTGCGGCGTATCCACTCGACCGGCAGCATACGCAAGCTGCCGTCATTAACGTGGTCTACCGGCTGCTCAGCAATGGCCTCGACTTCCCGTCGGGTGGTGATCAGGGCGTCCAGGCCGCGTCCCAAGCCTCGTTTCTTAGCTGCCATTTACACGGATCCTGTTAAATGTTCGGTATCGGGTGCCTTGATGCCTTCGACCCGGCGGACCAGCTCACCGGCCAGTGCCAGGTAGGCCAGAGCGCCTTTGGACGTGCGGTCGTATTGCAGTACCGGCGTGCCATAGCTGGGCGCTTCGGCCAGCCGTACGTTGCGCGGGATCACCGAACTGTAGAGTTTTTCACCAAAATGGTTCTTTAGCTGATCAGATACGTCGTTGGTCAGACTGTTGCGCGGGTCGTACATGGTGCGCAGCAGACCGCCGATTTCGAGTTTCGGATTGACCACTTTCTGAATGCTGTGAATGGTGTCCATCAGCGCGGCCAGGCCCTCGAGGGCGTAATATTCGCACTGCATCGGGATCAGCACCTGCTCGGCGGCGGCCAGGGCGTTCACCGTTAGCATGTTCAGCGACGGCGGGCAGTCAATAAAGATGTAGTCGTACTTGTGCTTCACCTCGGCCAGGGCATATTGCAGCCGGTGTTCTTTCATCTTGACAGACATCAGCTCAACTTCAGCCGCCGTCAAATCGCCGTTTGCGGGCAAGAGGTCATAACCGGCTTCCGGCGTGGTGACAATCGCCTCGGCGCAGCCCGCCTTGCCGGTGATGACATCGTAGACGCTGAGGTCGATCTCATTCTTGCTGATGCCGCTGCCCATGGTGGCATTGCCCTGCGGGTCCAGATCCACGACCAGCACCTTGCGCTTCATCGCCACCAGAGAGGCGGGCAGATTGGTGGCGGTGGTGGTCTTGCCGACCCCGCCTTTCTGGTTGGTAATGGCAAAAATATGTGTCAAAGCCGAATCCTTATGTCGTTCGGGCCGACAACTGTACCAGATGTCGCGCGTCCGCACTGAGTAAAGCGCTGCCCGGAACAGTAAGCGGTGTGACCCGATCAACCTGGATATCGCCCGGCAGGGCGGTGATCTCGTCGGTCGGGTACAGTCCTTTCATGGCCAGAAAATGGCCACCCGGTGCCAGCAGATGCCGGGATTTTGCCACCATATCGGCCAGGGTGGCAAAGGCGCGTGACGATATTTGTGAGAAGGTGCGCTCCGGCTGCCAGGCTTCGAGGCGGCTGTGCACCACGGTAACGTTGGTGACACCCAGCTCCAGCTTCACCTGGGTCAGAAAGCGGGTCTTCTTGCCGTTGCTGTCGAGCAGTGTGACCGGCTTGTCCGGGTCGACCAGCGCCAGAATCATGCCCGGCAGGCCAGGGCCGGTACCAACATCGAGCAGGTCGCCCGGGCCGACGAACGGCAGAATCGACAGGCTGTCGAGCAAATGCCGGGTAATCATGTCCTCGGGTTTGCGCACCGAGGTCAGGTTATAGGCCTTGTTCCACTTGGCCAACAGGGCGTGGTACGCCAGCAATCGCTGCTGAACGCCGGCGTCCAGTTCAATGCCCAGTTCAGCCAGACCGTCGCTCAGCAGCGATGCATAGCGCTCACTCATGCGCTGTGCTGCTCAACCTGAGCGGACTTGCTGGCGGCGGACTGCTTTTTCAGATGAATCAGCAACATCGAAACCGCCGCTGGCGTGACGCCGGAAATACGCGATGCCTGCGCCAGGGTTTCCGGCCGGGTCTGCTTCAGCTTCTGCTTCACTTCGTTAGACAGACCGCCAATGGCGTCGAAATCCAGCTCGGCCGGCAACTTCATGCTTTCGTGACGGCGCAGGGTGTCGATGTCGTCCTGCTGGCGCTGAATGTAGCCTTCGTATTTGGCGCTGATCTCGACTTGTTCGCTCACCGCCGGGTCGAGCGATTCAGTCGGCACCAACTCGGCGATGTCGGCATAGGTCAGCTGCGGCCGCTTCAACAGGTCACGCAGAGTGGTCTCGCGCGACAGCGGCTGGGCCAGCTTGTCGTGCAGGGCCTGCGCCTCGGCCGATTTCGGCTGTACCCAGGTGCTGTTCAGGCGTTGGGTTTCGCGGGCAATGGCTTCCTGCTTGGTGCTAAAGGCGGCCCAGCGAGCATCATCGACCAGGCCCAGCGAACGACCAGTCTCGGTCAAACGCGCATCGGCGTTGTCTTCACGCAGCAGCAGGCGGTATTCGGCACGGCTGGTGAACATCCGGTACGGCTCCAGCGTGCCCATGGTGATCAGGTCGTCGACCAGTACGCCCAGATAGGCTTCATCACGACGCGGCGTCCAGGCCTCTTCACTGGCGGCGCGGCGGGCGGCGTTCACCCCGGCCAATAGGCCCTGGGCGGCGGCTTCTTCGTAGCCGGTGGTGCCGTTGATCTGGCCGGCAAAGAAGAGATTGCCGATGAATTTGGTTTCCAGGCTGTGCTTCAGGTCACGCGGGTCGAAGTAGTCGTACTCGATGGCGTAGCCCGGCCGTGTGATGTGGGCGTTTTCGAAGCCTTTGATGCTTTGAATAAACTCAATCTGCACGTCAAACGGCAGGCTGGTGGAGATACCGTTCGGGTACATTTCGTAGGTGGTCAGCCCTTCAGGCTCGACGAAAACCTGGTGACTGGTCTTGTCGGCAAAGCGGGTGACCTTGTCTTCAATCGACGGGCAGTAGCGCGGGCCGATGCCTTCGATTTCACCGGCGTACATCGGCGACTGGTGCAGGTTGTCGCGAATAATGTCGTGCGTGCGCTCGGTAGTGTGCGCAATCCAGCAGGCCACCTGACGCGGGTGTTCTTCGACCCGGCCCATATAGGACATGACCGGCAGCGGCGTGTCGCCCGGCTGCTCGGTCAACTGGCTGTAGTCGAGGCTGCGGCCGTCGATTCGCGCCGGGGTGCCGGTTTTCAGGCGGCCCACGCGGAACGGCAATTCACGCAAACGCTGTGACAGCGCATTGCTGGGCGCATCGCCCATGCGGCCACCGGAATAGTTCTGCATGCCGACGTGGATTTTGCCGCCAAGGAAGGTGCCGGCGGTCAGGACCACGGTGGTAGCCATGATATGAATACCGGTCTGGGTAACCACGCCGGTGACCACGTCGTTTTCCAGCAACAGATCGTCGGCCGACTGCTGAAACAGTTCAAGATTCGGCTGCAATTCCACGATTTCCCGAATCGCAGCCCGGTACAGCTGGCGGTCGGCCTGGGCGCGGGTGGCGCGTACGGCCGGGCCTTTACGGCTGTTCAATACCCGGAACTGAATACCGGCGCGGTCGGTCGCGCGCGCCATGGCACCGCCCAGAGCATCAATTTCCTTGACCAGATGGCTCTTGCCAATGCCGCCAATGGCCGGGTTGCAGGACATCACCCCGACGGTATCGGCGTTGTGGGTCAGCAACAGCGTCTGGGCACCGGTGCGGGCAGACGCAAGGGCCGCCTCGGTTCCGGCATGACCGCCACCGATCACTATGACATCGTAACGCTTGGGAAATTGCACTGAACACCTCGGGTTGAACTAGGCCGGGGTCTGGTGATCAATTTTTCACCAAATCCCGGAAAATGGGGCGCAGATTATACGGATTAACAGGGGCGTTTGGCACCCCCTTTTCTTACTGTGGCTCGGGCTTGTTTGGTGGCTTTGGACCGCGACGGGCACCGGGTGTGCTTCTGCGGGGTCGGCGTGAACCCGTCCGTGGGGCCTAGACTGAAGCATCCATGCTTCAGACTCCCCCGCAGAAGCACACCCGGAACCCGTCGCTCGCCTTTTCAGCAATTCTGAATGCATTGTACTTAAGTTTCGGAGTTCGCTGGCAAAGGATGAGCACCGGTTGCCAGGTAGGGCTATCGAGGGTGGTCCGCAGCAAGGATGCTGCGGTCCAGGCCCCATGGATGGGTTTACGCCGACCCTCGATAGCCCTACCTGGTGGCCGGTGCGGGCGACTGGCAACATAGCCAACCGCGAACTCCGAAA
>DASSWD010000258.1:0-4295 GCA_035705335.1 Marinobacter sp.
GTCAGCGCCATCGACAGGCGATGGCTGCTGGCCAGCAGGTCGTCGAAATGCGCTTTGTCCAGCCGCACCAGAACCGAATCGCGAATGGCGACCACCGTCGCTGAGCGGGGCTCGCCGGTATACAGACTCATTTCGCCGAAGGCCTGGCCGCGACCCATCTCGCGCACGGGCTGTGACGTTCCCGAGTCGTCGTTAATGTAGGTGCGCAGGCGACCACTGACCGACAGGTACAGCGCATCGCCCGGGTCTCCCTGTTCCATCAGCGTTTCACCTCCGGCGATTTCAATCCAGCGCAGCCGTTCACGCAATAGCGCCAGAGCATCGGGTACGACGTTTGCGAAACAGTCTGAGCCATCTTATCTAGGAGCCTGACTGCAGAGCTCAGCCGGTGCTGAGGCTCTGCGCCAGGTGGTCGTTGACGTTAATGCCGGCCGTGCCACTGGGCACCTCCGCACGAATAGCCACCGTCTGGTTGGTCGGTTCGGCCAGGTTCAGCACCACCGGTTGCGCCAGTGGTTTCTGGCGGGTGTCCGTCAACACTCTGATGCGTGGACGCGCGAAATCCTGGGTATTGGTTTCAAGGACAATGGCCAGCTGGCCACCGGCCAGTTCAATCAGGCTTCCGGACGGGTAAAACCCAATGCAGGTCACGAAGGCTTTGGTGAGTTGGGAGTCAAAATGGGCTCCCCGGTCGCGCAACAGGCTTTTTAACGCTTGTTCTGATGTCTTGGCGTTGCCATAGCAACGCTCGCTGGTCATTGCATCGTAGGCGTCGGCCAACGCGACGATTTTGGTGTAGTAGGATATTTGTTCCTGGCGCAGGCCACGCGGGTAGCCTTTGCCATCCATACGTTCATGATGCGAATGGGCCACGTCGATGGCATGTTTGAATTCGGCCGAAGCGGACATCAGGATATTGCGGCCGTGCGTCGGGTGTTCGGCCATAAGATGAGCCTCTGCCCGGGTAAAGCGGCCGGGTTTGTTAAGAATATCGATCGGAACCCGGCTCTTACCTACATCGTGCAACAGGCCACAGAGCGCGATTTCACGAATCTCATGTTCCATCAGACCGAGATGGCGTGCAAAGGTGGCGCTCAGGATGCAGACGTTCATGCTGTGTTCGGCGGTGTAGCTGTCTTTGTGTTTGATCATTGACAGAAAACGCAGGGCATCCTTATTAGCCAGAATGCTGTCAACCACTTCTTCCACCAGGTCACGGCACTCGGTGACATTCAGGCTGCGCCCGACCCGAAGGCCATCCATGATGGATGTGGCCATGGACCGGGCCGAATCAAATGTCAGACGGGAGGCTTCAACCGCTTGTGCAAAGCCGACCTGATTGAGGTAATTGACACGCCGGGTACTGGCCGGGCCTTGTTGCACCTTTTCGGGCGCAGGGCTGGTAGCACGATCACGGCTGGGTGGGGTGCCCGCAGCATGGGGTTTGGCCGCAGGCATCGACTCGATTCTGACCTGAACGGTCACGTTCTGGCACTGACGCTGCAGCTCCCGAATTTCCTCGCGGGAGGCGATGACAAAGCCTTGCAGCAAAAAAGTGGTCTCTTCCCAGGGGCGGTCCAGTGCTACAACGCGCATACCAATTTCCAGTTCCTGGACGGGCAGTGTCAAATCCTGGTAATCAGTATGCCGCATGGTGGAAACCGCTCCATGATACTGCTGTTGAATCTTCAGTGTAGCCCGAACTGAGAATCCGGGTCGACTGAACGGGTGAAGTGTTTTGGCTACCGGCGTTAGCCGGTCAGGAATTTTTGGTGCCCGAATGACCCCTGCATTGGTATTTTGACCAGTTCGCTGAATCTAAAAAGCTTTCCAGGAAGTAAAAAGACTGTGTATACAGTATGGTTGGTTGGAATAGCTGAATTCAGTGGTTGGCGTCAGAGGTATGAATGAAGCGGCTTGATCGTTCAAGGTGGAAGTGGCTTTGCACCGTGCTGGTCATCAGCCTGTTGGGCCCCTGGGCCTTTGCGGAGCCAGTCAGGGCCATTACAGAGCATTCGCCCCCGGGTGAATATCTTGATGAGGATGGCCGGGTTACCGGTGCAACGGCCGAACTGGTGCGTGAATTGATGAGACGTGCCGGTGAACCCGGTGGTATTGAACTGTTGCCCTGGGCGCGTGCCTACAGCATTGCCCGGCGCGGGCCCCAGGTTGCGTTGTTTGAGACTACCCGTACCGAAACACGGGAAGATCAGTTCAAGTGGGTTGGGCCGATCAAACGTATTGTCAAAGGTTTTTACACCCGGCGTGAGGGCGGGGTTGAACTGGCGTCTCTGGCTGAGGCCCGGCAACTCGACGGGATATGCGCCTATCTGGGTGGATCGGCTGGCCAGACATTGCTGGAGCAGGGCTTTACCAATCTGGAGCAGCCCACCCGGCCCGCGCAATGCCTGGAAATGCTGATGTACGGCCGGGTAGAAGCCTGGGTGACCAGCGATATCGGCCATGTGGCGCTTTTTTCACAGTCGGGTTTTGATGCCGAGGCCGTGGTGCCTGCCTACATTCTGGACACCCAATACCTGTATATCGCCTTCTCACCGGATACGCCCGACAGCACGGTTGAGCGCTGGCAGCAAACCCTCGACGCGATGAAACTCGACGGTAGCCTCGCGCGCTATTACCGCGGAACCTACCCGGAAGACATGATTCTGGAACTGAGCCAGCCAGGGCACCCTGCGTTGCCCTGGTTGAACTCTGAGCCAACCCCCTTGTCAGCCCCGTAATGCTTCAGCGTGAAACCGAAGATGATCTTCGATAAAGCTGGCAATGAAATAATAGCTGTGGTCGTAACCCGGCTGAGTGCGGCTTTCGAACGGATGTGAGCTCTGTTTTGCCGCTGCGCTCAGTGCCTGGGGCCGCAGCTGCTCTTCCAAAAAGTTATCTGCATCGCCCTGATCCACCAGAATCGGGAACGTTGCGTCACTCTCTGCCAGTAGCAAGCTGGCATCGTAGTCCTTCCAGCGTGCCTGGTTGTCACCCAGATAAGCCTGAAACGCCTTGTGACCCCAGGGCACGGCCGTCGGGTTGCTAATGGGTGCAAAGGCCGAGACCGAGGTGTAGCGCCCGGGGTTGCGCAAACCGATCACCAGGGCACCATGGCCACCCATGGAATGGCCGCTGATCGCCCGCCGGTCGGTAACCGGAAAATGCGCTTCAATCAGGCTGGGCAGTTCCGACACGATGTAGTCGTACATCCGGTAGTGCCGGTTCCAGGGGGCTTCGGTGGCATTGACGTAAAAGCCGGCGCCCAGGCCCAGGTCATAGGCACCCTCCGGGTCGTCAGCGACGCCTTCACCACGCGGGCTGGTGTCGGGTGCGACGATGGCTATACCCAGTTCAGCGGCCATGCGCTGCGCCCCGGCTTTATGCACAAAATTCTCGTCGGTACAGGTCAAACCCGACAGCCAGTACAGCACCGGTACCGGGTGCTGGGCATCGGCACCAGGCGGCAGGTAGACGCTGAAACGCATGGTGCAGTTCAGCGTGGCAGACGCGTGTTCATACTGCTTCTGCCAACCGTTGAAACACTTGTTGCTGTTCAGATGATTCAAACTCATGGAATCCCCAATTTCTATTGGCGGGTGCCCTGGTTTGGGAGCACCCGCCAGGCCGGTGTTCAGTAATGCACAACGCTGCGAATGCTTTTGCCTTCGTGCATCAGATCAAAGGCTTCGTTGATCTGTTCGAGCGACATCGTATGGGTGATGAACTCTTTCAGCGGAATCTCACCCGCCAGATACTGCTCAACGTAGCCTGGCAATTCAGTACGCCCTTTAACGCCACCGAAGGCACTGCCACGCCAGACGCGACCGGTCACCAACTGGAACGGACGGGTGCTGATTTCCTGGCCGGCGCCCGCGACGCCAATGATGACTGATTCACCCCAGCCCTTGTGACAGCATTCCAACGCTGAGCGCATTACGTCTACATTGCCGATGCATTCGAACGAGTAATCGACGCCGCCATCGGTCAGTTCGACGATCACTTCCTGAATTGGCTTGTCGTAGTCTTTCGGGTTGATGCAGTCGGTCGCGCCCAGTTTGCGCGCCAGATCGAATTTGCTGGTGTTGATGTCGATGGCAATGATGCGGCTGGCTTTGGCCATTACCGCGCCGATGACGGCTGACAGGCCAATACCACCAATGCCGAAAATGGCGACGGTTGATCCTTCCTCGACCTTGGCCGTGTTCATTACCGCGCCAATGCCCGTGGTCACGCCACAGCCGAGCAAGCACACTTCTTCCAGCGACGCTTCCGGGTTCACCTTGGCCAGTGAA
>DASSWD010000259.1:0-10070 GCA_035705335.1 Marinobacter sp.
AGCAGCGCTCCGAGAATCAGACGATCGCTGTCGCTGTCTTCGGCGATCAGGACCTTCACCGGCAACCCCTCACCTTATGCTGAATAGCTGCTCGAAATTCGAGATGGCGAGAATGCGGCGCACGTCATTGTTGCAGTTCTCAATGGAAATACTGGCGTCGTCACCGCCGGCATGGTCCCTCAGCAGCAGCAACATGCCCAGGGCTGAACTGTCCAGATAGGTGGTTTCTGAGAGATCGACAACGTAGTGGCAGGTTTCGCCATCGCTGTGTTCGTAGGCATCGCGAAACGCCTGATGGGTACTGAAGTCAAACCGACCCTCTACCCTGATGGTCAGGGTCTGGCTGTCGTCGCTTCGGCGGGTATCTATCGGCATGATTCAAACACTCCCCAAGCATCCATGTGCGGCCACAAAACACTCCCTATTCACCATCAGACCTGTCCCGACAAGCATAGCCAACCTGCGAAAAATTGCACCTGATGTCCGTCAAATACTGCGCCAACCGATCAGCGTCGGGCGCGGAGGAACGCCCGGCTGGCGGCTTCGTCGGCCTGTTTCTGCTCCCTCGTATCCTGTTCACGCTGCTCCTGTTGACGGCAGCTGTCAATATACTTCTCGATACCGCGCCGACGCTCCCAGGCTTGCTGCCACTCGCGCCGGCGCTGCTCGAACACCCGTTCAGCCTGCTGCACCTGTTTCTGCTGCTGGGCAATCACCAGGTCCAGTTGGGCGATGAATGCCTGCCAGGCCTGCAATCGGGCCACTGGCACCACGCCGGTCTGGCTGGCGCGTATCTGGTCCCGGTATTCCTGCTGGTAACGCTCGAGGTTGTCCACCTGTTGCTGTTGTGCCTCCAGTTGCTGGCGCGCTTCACCCATTCGCTCCAGGGCTTCCTGTTCTTTTCGCTCTTCCAGAGCCTGCACTGGTTGAAGCCGCCTTGAGCGCAGCATCAACCGTCACTCCTGCCGTCTGCCGGGCCACCGGGGTTCGGCACAGCGGATTTTCGGCGCTCGGGCGATCGCCGTTCCGGCACCACGTCCAGCAATTGGTCAATGCTGTCAGCCAACGGTGAACTCTCGTTCAAGCCCTGCTGCAGAAACTGGCGCATGTTGCTGATGTGCTGAATGGCAAAATCGGTTTCCGGATCAGACCCTTTTACATAAGCCCCGACGCTGATCAGGTCACGGGCCTGCTGGTATCGGGAATACACCTGCTTGAACCGCTGGGCCCGGGAGAAATGTTCCGGGTCGGTGACCTGGGGCATCACCCGGCTGATGGAGGCTTCCACATCAATGGCTGGATAGTGACCTTCTTCCGCCAATCGGCGGGACAGCACTATATGGCCATCCAGAATCGCACGGGCGGCGTCGGCAATCGGGTCCTGCTGGTCGTCACCCTCGGTCAGAACCGTGTAGAAAGCGGTGATGGAACCACCACCCGGCCGGCCATTGCCGGTGCGCTCCACCAACTGCGGCAGGCGCGCGAAGACCGACGGCGGATAGCCCTTGGTGGCTGGCGGTTCCCCGACGGCCAGGGCAATTTCCCGCTGCGCCTGGGCGTAGCGGGTCAATGAGTCCATCAACAGCAGGACGCGCTTGCCCTGGTCCCGATAGTATTCGGCGATGCGGGTGGTGAGCATGGCGGCGCGCAGGCGCATCAGCGGCGAATCGTCCGCCGGAGCGGCCACCACCACAGAACGGGCCAGGCCCTCGTCGCCCAGAATATCTTCAATGAATTCTTTCACTTCCCGACCCCGTTCGCCGATCAAACCGACGACGGTCACGTCGGCGTCGGTAAACCGGGTCATCATGCCCAGCAGCATGCTTTTGCCCACGCCGCTACCGGCGAACAGGCCCAGGCGCTGGCCCTGGCCAACGGTGAGCAGAGAGTTGATGGCACGAATGCCCACATCCATGGACTGCCGCACGGGGGCTCGGTGTAACGGGTTGATGATGTCGCCGGTCAGCGGCACACGGGACTCGGCGTTCAGCGGACCTTTTCCGTCGAGGGGCTCACCGGCCCCGTTGACCACCCGGCCCAGCATCTGCGGGCCCACCGGAACGAGACTGGCGGATGAAAGGGGGACCACCCGGGCTCCGGGCTTCAGGCCTTCGATCGCGGTCAGGGGCATCAGATAGACGCGATCATCCTCAAAACCCACCACCTCAGCTTCCACGCTGCCGGTGCCCTGGCCCTGAATCACGCAACGGTCGCCCACCACCATGGGGCAACCGACGCACTCCAGAGTCAGCCCGACCATGCGGGTCAACTTGCCGGACAGCTCCGGGGCCGGCTCCGGCGTCAGCGCGGCCTGCCTCTGGCGTAGGCGCTCAGCCAGACGGTAGGTCATTGTCGTGCTCGTCGTCGGGTTCCGCGGGGCGCTCGGCCGGAGTTTCCATCAATTGCTGAATGACCTGCTGGAAGCGTTTCTCGACGGTGTAATCCACCAGGCTCTGGCGCGTTTCCACCCGGCAGCCGCCCGGGGTCAAAGCCGCATCCTGAACGACTGACGGAGTAACCTCCAAAGCTTCGATGGCTTCAGTGACCGGCTCAATGTCGTCAGGATGAACGTGAATGCGGAGGTTCTCGGCGATGGACGGCAGCGCAGCAAGCGCTTTGCGAACCAGATCGTGAATCTGGGAAGAGTCTATGGTCAGCTCCCGGTGGACCACGGCCCTGGCCACTTCGGTGGTCAGGTTAACCAGCGCCGATTCCAGTTCGTCCTGATGGCGCTGAATCGGCAGCAACAACTCTCCCATCAGGTGTTCCAGGCGCGCCATGCGCTCCTGAATTTCGTCGCGGGCAGCCTGCTCAGCCTGTTCGCGCCCCTGCTCTCGGCCCTCCGCCTCACCGGTGCTGTGGCCTTCTTTGTGGCCATCGGCATGGCCCTTGTTGAAACCTTCGGCGTAGCCGGCCTTGCGGCCTTCCTCAAACCCGTCTTCCCGCGCTGCTTCGCGAATGGCCTCGATGTCGGCGGCGGTCAGGGGCTTGACTTCCGCCTCTTCTTCCAACGGGTTGCCGCGGGCATCCAGCAAAGGCAGCTCCCAGCGTTCCCAGGCTGTCAGCTGTTCCTTGGGGATCAGTTTGGTATCCGGGTTGTTGTTTTTCATTACATCATTTCTTCACCAGCACCACCCAGGGAGATTTCTCCGGCTTCGGCCATCCGGCGGGCGATGGTGATGATGTCTTTCTGGGCGGCCTCGACTTCGCTGACCTTGACCGGGCCTTTGGCTTCCAGATCATCCTGCAGCAACTCGGCGGCTCGCTTGGACATGTTCTTGAAGATCTTGTCCTTGACCGCTTCGTCCGAACCTTTAAGGGCGACCACCAGAACCTCGGAGGACACTTCACGCAGCAGGGCCTGGATGCCCCGATCGTCCACTTCCTTGAGGTTGTCGAAGACGAACATCAGGTCTTCAATGGTGGACGCCAGGTCCGGGTCCATGTCCTTGATGGAATCCATCAACGTACCTTCGATGGCCCGATCCATGAAGTTCATGATATCCGCCGCGCGCTTCACCCCGCCAATGCGGCTGGTCTGGGCGGCTGAACCACCGGAGAACTGTTTCTCGAGGATGTCGTTGAGTTCCTGCAGCGCCTGGGGCTGGATGCTTTCCAGCGACGCTACCCGCATCATCACGTCCAGGCGAACCTTGTCGTCCAGCGTCGCCAGAATTTCGGCGGCCTGGTCCGGGTCCAGGTAGGAAATGACAATGGCCTGAATCTGCGGGTGTTCGTAACGGATAATGTCGCCCACGGCCCTGGGCTCCATCCATTTCAGGGTGTCCAGGCCGGTGGTGTTACCGCCTATCAGGATCCGGTCGATCAGGCTTGCGGCTTTGTCGTCGCCCAAGGCCTGGGTCAGCATGGCCCGGATGTAGTCGTCGTTGCCGACGCCGAAGCCGGTCTGGCCACCCACCGCTTCAATGAACTGGTTGAGCACGAAGTTAACGTCGTCCTTGCTGACGTCGCGCATCTGCGCCATCGCCACACCCACCCGCTGAACTTCTTTCGGGCCCATGTGCTTGAGCACCTGTGCGGCATCGGCCTCACCCAGCGACATCAGCAGGATAGCGGCCTGTTCAACCCGTGGGATTTTCCGCTGCATTTTTTTTGGCGCAGTGTCCGCGCCGACCTGCCCGCTCTGATCAGTCATCGACGTTCACCCACTGGCGCATGACCTGTGCAACCCTTGCCGGGTCTTCTGCAATCAGGCCTTTGAGTGCATTGAGCTGTCTATCATAGCTGTCCGTGGCCCCCGGCAAAAGCAGGTCGTCCTGGGCAGACATGGCTTCGCGCAGGGCATCACCACCTTCCAGTTCTCCCAGGCCGCCGAAATCGCCGTCGCCCTCGCGCTCGCCTCGCTCACGGCGACCGCCACCAGAAAGACTCTTGAGCGCCGGCCGCAGCAGCCCCAGTACCAGAATCAGGATCACCAGGCCGGCCAGTACCTGCTTCATCAGGTCCCAGAACCAGGGCTGCGTCCAGAATCCGGGGGCTTCAAATTCGACGACCTCTTCCGGCGCGAACGCCGTGTTCATGACGGTCACGCTGTCACCCCTCGCTGCTGAGTAGCCCACGGCATCACGCACCAGCATGCTCAAACGCTGGAGTTCCTGCTCGGGCCAGGGTTCGTAAGTGACTTCCCCGGTCTCGGGGTTAACCACTTTCATGTCATCCACGGCCAGCGCTACTGTCAGGCGCTTAATGGCGCCCATCTCCTGGCGGGTGTAGCTGACCGTTCGGTCAATCTCGTAGTTGCGCGTGGACTCCTGGCGCACGTTCACCGGCGGCGCTGCATTGGCTTCGCCATCACCGTTAACCTGTTCCGGCACCACGGCTTCACCGGGGGGCTGATTCGCCAGCGCCCCCGGAATCCCCCCCTGGTCGCCTGCGGCCGAACGCTGGGACAACTCTCGCTCGCTGCGAACGGCGCTCTGTTCGGGGTTGTATAACTCTTGAGCCCTTTCTACTGCAGAAAAATCCAGATCGGCAGAGACTTCAGCACGATAACGACCCGCTCCCACGATCGGGGCAATCATGGAGGCGACACTTCGGGTCAACCGTTCCTCTACCCTCGCGGTGTACTCAAGCTGATCCCTCATGCGGTTCGCGTCCGCAGGCGCTTCATCACCCGTGAGCAGGTTGCCATTCTGGTCGACGACCGTGACCTGATCGCGGTTCATCATCGGAACACTGCCTGCAACCAGATTCACAACAGCATCAATCTGTTCCTGTTCCAGCCGGCGACCGGCAAACACCTCCAGGAATACCGATGCCGAAGGCTCCCGGGCGTCACGGATAAACACCGAGCGTTCGGGAATAGCCAGGTGAACCCTGGCATTGCGCACGCCACGCATACTCGCGATGGTGCGGGACAACTCACCTTCAAGCCCACGACGGTAACTGATGGTCTCCATAAACTGGGATGTGCCAAGACCCTGTTCCTGGTCCAGCAATTCGTAGCCGATGGTCTGCTGGTCCGTGACCCCCTGAGCCGCCAGCTTGAGCCTCGCATCGTATACCTGATCGGACGGCACCAGCAGCGCCCCGGTTCTCGGCTCCAGCCGGTATTCGATACCACTGCTTTCAAGAATACTGGTGACATCCTGCGGATTGTAGGCGGAAAGGTCACCCACGACCGGCTGATAATTTGGCTCCTGCGCCCAGAGCACCACGGCTACGCCCAAGGCAACGCTGGCTGCCAGACCGACCATCAGACCAATCTGGCGCAGCAGGTTCAGGCGATTAAAACCCAGGAACAGATCGCTCTTGCCTTCGGGCGAATCCGCTTCCCGCGTTGCGGGCAGATCCGGTATGCCGGTTTGTGCGGGTACGTTTGCCATGGGACATATCCCCTATCAGATCGGCATGTTCATGATGTCTTCGTAGGCCTGAACCACCCGGTTACGCACCTGGGTCAAAGCCTCAAAGGACACGGAAGATTTCTGGGCGGCGATCATCACCCGGGTCAGGTCCACGCTGGGATCGCCCATATCGTAGGCGGTGCGCATGTCACTGGCCTGTTTCTGCAGATCATTAACGTTATTGACGGCTTGGCCGAGCATGTCGCTGAAACTGGGAATCTCCCGGGTTTCCTGCAGCCCTCGGGGGCCATCCACCCGGCCTCGGACCGATTGATCCTGCTCGACGCGCTGGTTCTGCATCATCTGCGAGCGCAGGTTGCGGATCTCGGAAAGGACGTTGTTGATATCAGCGCGTTCGACCATGGTGTTGTCTCCGGGTAACGTCGTGGCTACCTGTGGTTCTCGTTCTTAACGGGACAAAGCAAGCACCAGGCCAAAACTGAATGACCATTATATTTCAATACTTTAACGATTAATCAGCACAACAGTTCGTGGCCGGCGACGGAGTTTTGACGACCGTATAGTGGGTCGACTAAAGCTCAGGGGAGTACAGGGGGCATAAAAAATGGCACCCAGTGGATGCCAGAAGGAGTACACGAAAACAAAGGTCAACACTTACCGAGGATGCTCAGGGCTCAGGCGGTGGCCAGCTCCGCATCCAGATCAATACCGGCGTCTCGCATTTGTGCCAGTTTGTACCGCAGGGTGCGTGGGCTGATGCCTAAATGTTCAGCAGCCCGGTTACGACGGCCACGTTCCTTCCGGAGCGCCTGGATAATGATACGGAACTCTTGCTGGCGCAGATCATCGCCCAATGACGCAGGCCCGGTTTCAGCTTCGCCGGCCATCAGGATCACAGCATTCTCGTCCGCCACCCCGGCCTCATCAGCGCGTGACGGCGTCTGTGCGGGCTCGGACTTAGCGACCGGTTGTGCGCCCCACTGGCCCGGGGCTGTAGGGTGCTGTGCAGCAGCCAGCCCGGTAATGCCAAGGTCCAGGCACAGGTCGCCGGCACGGATCACATTGCCCTGATGCAGCACCAGCGCCCGCTGAAGAGCGTTGTCCAGCTCCCGGACGTTGCCGGGCCAGCCATGGTCCAGCAGTGCCTTGCGGGCATCGTCAGCAAACGTGATGCCAGTCAGCTTCATCTTCCGACAGTGCTTCTTCAGCAGTGAGCGGGCCAGTGGCAGGATGTCCAGGGGACGGTCCCGCAGCGGTTGCCAGTGCATGGGAAACACTGTCAGCCGGTAATAGAGATCTTCCCGGAACTTGCCTTCACGCACGTAATGAGCCAAATCCCGGTTTGTGGTGGCCAGCACCCGCACGTCCAGCGCAATAGTCTTGCGGCCACCCACGCGCTCAACCTCGCGCTCCTGAAGCACCCGAAGCAGCTTGGATTGCAGCCCCAGGTCCATTTCAGAAATTTCGTCCAGTAGAAGTGTGCCACCGTTGGCCTGCTCGAACTTGCCGGGGGCCGACGCCACCGCGCCGGTAAACGCGCCTTTTTCGTGGCCGAACAGAATGGCTTCCAGCATATTCTCCGGAATGGCGGCACAGTTGATCGCCACGAACGGCTCAGCGGCGCGGGGCGATTGCTGGTGAATATAGCGCGCCAGCACTTCCTTACCGGTACCACTCTCGCCCGAAATCATCACTGTAGAGTCACTGCCCGCGACCTTGGAGGCCAACTGGAACAGGCGTTTGCTGATGGGATCTTCGGCCACGGGTTCGTCAGAGGTCGGGACTTTGCTGCCACCGACCACCTTCGTAACCGCATCAACCAGAACCTGGGGCTCGAAGGGTTTGACCAGATAATCAATCGCGCCGGACTGCATGGCCGAAACCGCATGGCTGATCTGGCCATAGGCGGTGATCAGCATCATCGGCAGGCCCGGGTAACGTTGCTGAACTTCTTGCAGCAACTGATGCCCGGACATGCCCGGCATGTTGACGTCGCTGACCACCATATCTACCGGCTTCTCAGCCAGACTGGCCAGCGCCTGTTCGGCATTTGCCGCCTCACGCACCGAGAACTTTGCCAGCTCCAACGTTGTCACCAGCGCGTCGCGCAGGTCCTGGTCGTCCTCAACGATAAGAATTTGGGCCTTAGCCATGCTGCATGCCTCCAACCGTGTCGTTATTCTTGTCCCGCCAGAGCCGGCAATCGCACGATAGCGATCGCGCCGCCCTGTCCGGGGGAATGGATCGAAAATTCGCCTTTATGGGCTTTCACCACTGCCTGAACCACCGCCAGCCCGAGGCCGGTGCCATGGGACTTGGTGGTATAAAAGGCTTCCATAAGTTTGCCAGCCAGTGCCGGCTCGAAGCCCGGGCCGTTGTCCAAGACCCGGATTTCAAGGCTTGAGCCTGTGCTGACCAGTTGAACACGCACGTTGGTGGCGCCGGCTTCCAGGCTGTTGTTGATCAGGTTGGTGCAGGCCCCTACCAGGGAGTCGCGGTTACACATCAACTGACAGCGATCCTCCAGGTTGTTCACCAGCGACACCTCAGTGCCAGCGGATGTGTTCAACCCTTCAATCGCGCCACTGAGCGCCAACACCAGGCGGTCCGCCGACAGTTGCTCGGCCAGTCGGGTTTCGCCCCGGGCGAAGATCAGCATGTCGCGAACCTGCTGTTCCAGGTGGGTCAGCCGGGACATCAATCGTGAGGCGCAACGCTGGCGTAGTTCTTCATCGAGATCGGGCTGGCCCAGGTGACCGCCGTACAGGATTGCGGCGGACAAGGGTGTGCGGATCTGGTGCGCCAGAGACGCCACCATCTTGCCCATGGCCGACAGGCGCTGAGCGTGGGCCAACTGAGATTGCAACTGGCGGGTTTCGGTCAGGTCGGTCAGCAGGATCAACTGGCCCGGCTGGTTCTCCATGGTCCGGATTTCAATACTGACCCGGCGGCCATCCTTGAGCGATACCTCATGGCCATCGTCCCGGCGTGGCGAAAAACAGCGCTTGATTACATCCACCCAGGCTTCGCCTTCGAGCGGCTGACCCAGCAAGGCCAGGGCTGCCGGATTGCTCTGGCTGACCACTCCGTGCTTGTCCAACACCACCACACCGGCCGGCAGAGCGTTCAGTAACGTTGACAGCCGATCAGCCAGCTGTTCTTTTTCTTCAAGCTCTTGCTGACGTTGCCGGGATTCGTGGGACAGCTCGCCGGACAACTGGTTCACCCGGGATTCCAGGGTGCGGTAGGAATCGGTGATCTGGCGGGACATCTGGTTGAACAGTTCCAGCGCAGAATCCACGGCCTCGTCGTCCTGCTGCGGAAACAGGGCGGTGACCTTGTCGTTGACGTCGGCTGCTGCGTTACCTCTCATACCTTTCCCCTGCACTGTCCGGACCGGCCCGAACGCACGGACCATGACTGTGCAAACGCATAAAGCGAACACTGTGCCAGTTCTTTAAATCTCTTTGAATTCAGTGCACAACGGTAAGGGGAATACGTCTTGGTGACGGCTTTCTGTCGGTGTGCCTGGCACCTGGCGCCAGGGGTTACAAACCTTTGACGCCTGACCCGCAGAGCGGAAACCGGGCGCAGGGGCAGGGCTCAGATTTCTTCGGATTCTTCGCGAAGGCCGTATTTGCGAACTTTTTCAACCAGTGTGGTACGCCGGATGCGCAGCTTTTCGGCCGCTCTGGCAACCACCCCGCCGGCCTCGTCCAGGGCCTGCTGGATCAATTGCTTTTCCAGGTTGGACAGGTAGCCCTTGAGGTCAAGGCCATTCACCGGCAGCAATGCCGGAGCATCCAGCCCGATCAATCCCGGGATCGTAGACGGCATACCGGAATCCTCCACCGGGCGGTGTTCGTCGTAATCGTCCACGTAGCGGAACTTCTTGGGCAGCTCCTGAACGCCGATCACGCCATAGGGATGCATGATCGCCAGACGTTCGATCAGGTTGGCCAGCTCCCGCACGTTGCCCGGCCAATCATGGTGGCACAGGCTCATGATCGCAGCGGAATTCATTCGAAGCGAGCCACGCTTCTCTTTTTCCATGCGCGAAATCAGCTCGTTGATCAACAGCGGGATGTCTTCCACCCGATCCCGCAACGCCGGCATCTCGATGGGAAACACGTTGAGCCGGTAATACAGATCTTCCCGGAAATTGCCGGATTCAATCATGTTCTCAAGGTTCTTGTGGGTCGCAGCGATGATGCGCACGTCGGCGCTTTGAGTGCGGTTGCT